>NZ_JBWKER010000008.1:80677-185411 GCF_056435345.1 Kitasatospora sp. NPDC043950 | reverse complement strand
CGCGATCCGGTCCGATATCCGCTCACTCGCAGGCGCCTTGACCTGCCCCACCCTCGCCACACCACAACCAACGAGACACCGACCACAAAGTCACCAGCATTGGACCTAGATCCAGCCGTGCTCGCGGGCGATCCGCACCGCCGCGTGCCGGTTCTCGGCGCCCAGCTTCCCGGCCGCCGAGGACAGGTAGTTGCGGACGGTGCCGGGGGACAGCGCCGCCCGTTCGGCGATCTCGGTGATCGAGGTGCCGTCGGCGGCCAGCTCCAGGACGTCCGTCTCGCGCGGGGTGAGCGGGGTCTCGCCCGCGCTGATCGCGTCCGCGGCCAGCTCCGGGTCCACGTACCGGCCGCCGGCCCGGACGGTCCGGATGATGCCGGCCAGGTCGGCCGCCGAGACGGTCTTCGGCAGGAAGCCGCGCACCCCGACCTCCAGCGCCCGCTTGAGGTAGCCGGGGCGGCCGTGGCCGGTGACGATCATGCAGCGGCAGTCCGGCAGCAGCCGGCGCAGTTCGGTGGCCACCTCGATGCCGTCCTTGCCGGGCATCTGGAGGTCCAGCACCGCGACGTCCGGGCGGTGGGCCTGCGCCATCGCCAGCGCCTCCGGGCCGGAGCCGGCCTCGGCGACCACGGTGATGTCCTCCTCCAGGGAGAGCAGCGCGGCCAGCGCGCCCCGGATCAGGTGCTCGTCGTCGGCGAGCAGGACGCGCACGGGTGCGGGGTCGGTCATCGGGCGGTCCTCCGTCGGTGGGTGCGGGTCAGAGCGGGACGGCGGCGAGCATCCGGAAGGTGCCCTGGGCGGCCTCGGGGATGGTCAGCTCGCCGTCGTGGGCGGCCAGCCGTTCGCGCAGGCCGCGCAGTCCGGTGCCGCCGCCCAGCGAGGGGAGCGGGACGGCGGGCACCCCGTCATTCTCCAGCTCCAGGACGGCGCGGCCGTCCTGGAGGTTCAGCCGGATCAGGCAGTGGGCGGCCTCGCTGTGCCGCAGCACGTTGGTGGTGGCCTCGCGGATCACCCAGCCGAGCACCGACTGGATCGGCGGCGGCAGTTGGTCGGCGTTCTCGCCGAGGTCGATCTCGCAGGCGACGTCGGCGCTGCGCAGCACCGCGCGGGCGCCGATCGCCTCGGCGTGCAGGTCGGCGGTGCGGTAGCCGCGGATGACGTCCCGGACCTCGCGTTGCGACTCCTGGGCGATCCGCTGCACCTCGGCCATCTGGTCGGCGGCCTCCGGGCGCCCGCGGCGGGCGAACTGGACGGCGAGTTCGCTCTTGAGCGCGATGGTGGTGAGGTTGCGGCCCATCACGTCGTGCAGGTCGCGGGAGAACCGCAGCCGCTCCTCGGCGACGGCCAGCCGGGACTGGGCCTCGCGGGCGGTCTCCAGCTCCCAGATGATCGCGGTCACCCAGGCGAAGCTGCGGCAGGTGCCGACGAGGAAGGTCAGGCTGATCGCCGCCCCGACCGCCAGTCCGGCCGTGGTGGCGGGGCTCATCCCGGCCAGCAGCATCGCCGGGGCGATCAGCAGGATCAGGCCGAGTCCGGCGGCGAAGACCTGGCGCAGGGGCAGGCCCACGCTGATCGGGCCGATGGCGGCGCACAGCATGGCGATGGCGATCGCCGCGGTGAACGGCGTCCCTCCGGGCCGCCCGGGTTCGGCGGAGGACGGGCCCAGCAGCAGGACGGCCCAGGAACCGGCGACCGAGAGTGCGCTGTTGACGATCAGCCAGCGCAGGTGCTCGGTGGGGCGGTGCAGGTAGTGGTCGAGCGAGGTGCGGAACGCCCGGAGGCAGAGCAGGGTGGAGGCGAGCGAGACGACCACGGTGACCCGGACGGCGTCGACCGACCGGTCGATGTTCGTGACGGAGGAGGCGCTGAGCACCAGGTTCACCGGAACGATGCACCAGGCCACCATGTAGAGCGACCAGCGGAAGTACAGCTCGGCGCGTTGGGGCTTGCCGAAGCCCTTCCATCTGCGGACCGGCCCCTGGACGGCCATCGAATCGCTCCCCGTTTCGATCAAGATCGTGTCGCTACCTTCATATCAGAGGCGGAACGGGGGTCTGACCTTCGCACTTCCGGAGAGGGTGCCCGCCGGGGGCGTCAGCGGCGCGACTCCCAGCGGAAGTAGCGCACCGCGCCCCAGACCGCCAGGCCGAGCCAGACGGCGCCGGTCACCAGGTGCGGGGCGGCGGTGGACCAGGTGCCGGCGAAGCCGGTGGCGGCGGCCGAGCCGTCGCTGCCGGTCCAGCCGATCCGGATCAGCTGGAAGGCCGGGGTGGTGGGCAGCAGGCGGCAGAAGTCGGCCAGCCCGGGGGGCATGATCTCCAGCGGGATGAGCAGGCCGGAGCCGAACTGGGAGACCAGCAGCACCGGGAGGGTGGTGATGCCGGCGGTCTCGACGGTCTTGGTGAAGGCGCTGGAGACGGCGGCCAGTGCGATGAAGACGGCGATGCTCAGGACCAGCCCGACGGCCAGCAGCAGCGGGTTCACCGGCGTGCTGAGCTTGAGAAGGACGGCGGCGCCGACGCCGACCACGGCGCACATCATCAGGGCGAGGCTCACCGAGGGCACCGCCGTGCCGGCCAGGATCTCGATGTCCCGGGCCTCGCCGGTGCGCAGCCGCTTGAGCACCAGCTCGTTGCGGCGGGCGACGTACGCGGCGGTCAGGTTGTAGTAGACGACGAAGGCGAGGACGCCGCCGATGGTGCCGGTGATCAGCAGCGTGTCGACGTCCAGTCCGGGGTGGGACTCGGCCTGCTGCTTGAGCATGTTGTGCCGGCCGGCGATCAGCAGCAGCGGCAGCAGCAGCGCGGTGAACAGGGCGGCCCGGTTGCGCAGCAGCAGGGTGGCCTCGGCGCGGCCGAGGGAGAGCAGCCGGCGGGCGGTGGTGCTCTGCGGGCCGGCGGCGGTCTTGGCGGCGGTGGCGGTGGTCATCGGGCGGATCCGATCAGGCGGCGGCGGGCGGTGGGGGCGGCGGGCGACTGGGGCGGGGCCTGGTGGGCGGCCTCGGAGGCGATGGCGAGGAAGGCCTCCTCCAGTGAGGCGCTGCGGGCGTCCAGGGAGCCGAGCGCGATCCCGTGCTGCTGGGCCCAGCCGAGCAGTTCGAAGAGGGTGCGCTGGAGGCCGCCGGTCTGCACGGTGACCTTGCGGCCGTCGACGGTGATCTCGGCCCCGGCGAGGACCGGCAGCGCCGTCCCGGTGAACTCGGGGAGTTCGAAGCTGATCCGGGAGGGCCGGCCGGCGATCACCTCGGCGACGGTTCCGGTGGTGACGACCCGGCCGCCGTGCATGATGGCCAGCCGGTCGGCGAGCTCCTCGGCCTCCTCCAGGTAGTGCGTGGTGAGCAGCACGGTGGTGCCCTGGGCGCGCAGTTCGCGGACCAGCCGCCAGACGGCGGCGCGCGCCTCGGGGTCGAGGCCGGTGCTGGGCTCGTCCAGGAAGAGCACCTCGGGGCGGCCGAGCAGGGCCATCGCGAGGTCGAGCCGGCGCCGCTCGCCGCCGGACAGCTGCTTGACCCGGACGTCGCGGCGGTGGCCGAGGCCGACCAGCTCCAGGGCCTCGTCGACCGGGCGGGCGCCGCTGGTCATGCCGGCCCAGCTGCGGCCGGTCTCGGCGATGGTGAGGTCGCCGGGGAAGCCGCCCTCCTGGAGCATGATGCCGATCCGCGGGCGGACGGCGGCGCGCTCCCGGTGGGGGTCGTGGCCGAGCACCCGGACGGTGCCGCCGGTGGGGGCGGCCAGGCCCTCGATGAGCTCCATGGCGGAGGTCTTGCCCGCCCCGTTGGTGCCGAGCAGGGCGAACAGCTCACCGCGGCCGACGGTCAGGTCGACGCCGCGGACGGCGTGGTAGCCGGTGGTGCCGGTGCCGTAGTGGCGGTGCAGGTCGGTGACCTCGATCACGCTGTCGCCGGGGCGGAGGGGCTGGCTCGTTTCCATGGCTCAAGCCTTCCGCCTCCCCGGCCGGGCGGGCAGTGCGCGCCGTCATGAGCCGGCGGTGGAGATCCACGGGTCGGCGATGACAAATGTCATGGGCCGGGATCGGCGTGGAACGGGAATGCCGAAAGGCCCCCTCGATCGAGGGAGCCTTTCGTTCTGGAGCGGACGACGAGATTCGAACTCGCGACCCTCACCTTGGCAAGGTGATGCTCTACCAACTGAGCCACGTCCGCAGGTCTTACTATGGAGTTGTGCTGTGCTCGCGCACTGCGAGCGGACGACGAGATTCGAACTCGCGACCCTCACCTTGGCAAGGTGATGCTCTACCAACTGAGCCACGTCCGCACGGTGCCTGGTGGGGCACCCGCCGCCTCTCCGGATCTCTCCGTTGCGGCGACGAGGATTACTCTACAGCATCGTTCGGGGTGGTCGCCCCACCCTTTCGGTCCAGGCGGGCGGGGCGACCGGGGTGCCCGGGGCGGTCAGTTCGCCTCGGCGAACTGCTCGTACACGTGCTTGGGGATGCGTCCGCGGGCCGGCAGCTCCATGCCGCGCGACAGGGCCCAGGCGCGCACCGCGGCCGGGTCCGGGGTGAGCGCGGTGCGGCGGAAGGACTTTCCGGTGCGGCTCTGGCGGCGGCCGGCCGCGACGAACGGAGCGAGGGCCTCCCGCAGCTTTTCCGCGTTGTCCACGGACAGGTCGATCTCGTACGACTTCCCGTCGACGCCGAAGTGGACGGTTTCCGCCGCGGCGCCGCCGTCCAGGTCGTCGGAGAGCGTGACAACTACACGCTGAGCCATGGGTGTCAATCCTCTCGGGCAATTCGGCCGCCGGTCCGCGGGGTGCGTCCGGGGGCCTGATGTGCACCCACTCGCGCAAGCGCATACGGGCAGGCCTGGTGGCCCGCCGGATACGCAGCACTTGCCGCGACAGGTGGCCCTATTCTGCACCCGAAGGGGGTCGAAATCGAAGAGTCCGGCATTCTTTTCCGGATATTCACGTGTCTTCGCCGGAGTGCCGGATACCGGAGTGCGGGACGGGTCGATCTGTCCCGGAGTGCCGTATTCGGGTGTTCTTCGGGTGTTCTCGTTCCGGGGGTCGAATCCGTGGAAACCGCGCGGCCCCGCCGGGGGTTCACGGGCTTGGATCCCTTGCCGCGTAAGGGTCTCGAGTCTACGCGCGTCGCCTGCCCCGGCCAGCAATCCCGCCCGAAACCCCCGGTAGTCTGGAGTTCCCCCGCCTCACCGAAGACACCACCGGGAGTGCCAGTGGCACGCGTCGTAGTCGACGTCATGCTCAAGCCGGAGATCCTCGACCCCCAGGGCCAGGCGGTGCAGCGTGCACTGCCCCGTCTCGGATTCACCGGGATCGCCGACGTCCGCCAGGGCAAGCGTTTCGAGCTGGAAGTGGAGGGCCCGGTCGACGACGCCGCGCTCGCCCGTATCCGCGAAGCCGCCGAGACCTTTCTCGCCAACACCGTGATCGAGGACTTCACCGTCCGCGTCGAGGAGGCGGCGAAGTGACCACCCGCGTCGGCGTCGTCACTTTCCCCGGCTCCCTCGACGACCGTGACGCCCAGCGCGCGGTCCGCCTGGCCGGCGCCGAGCCGGTCGCGCTCTGGCACCGTGACAAGGATCTCCACCAGGTCGACGCCGTCGTCCTGCCGGGCGGATTCAGTTACGGCGACTATCTGCGCTGCGGCGCGATCTCCCGCTTCTCGCCCGTGATGGACACCGTCATCGAGCAGGCGAAGCTGGGAATGCCGGTCCTCGGTATCTGCAACGGCTTCCAGGTGCTCTGCGAATCGCACCTGCTGCCCGGCGCGCTCACCCGCAACGACTCGCTGCACTTCGTCTGCCGCGACCAGAAGCTGCGCATCGAGAACACCGGTACCGCCTGGACCCGGGATTACTCGGCGGGCCAGGAAATCGTCGTTCCGCTGAAGAACGGCGAGGGCCGGTTCGTCGCCGAGGAGCGCGTCCTGGACCAACTGGAGGCGGAGGGCCGGGTGGTGGCCCGTTACGTGGCCCGCGGCGATGCCGCTGACGGATGCGGTAACCCGAACGGTTCGTACCGCGACATCGCCGGCATCACCAACGCCGCCGGCAATGTCGTCGGCCTGATGCCGCACCCGGAGCACGCCGTGGAGCCGCTCACCGGTCCGACCGTCGAGGGCCTGGGCTTCTTCACTTCCGTCCTGAAGCAGCTGGTGAACGCCTGATGAGCCTCGACACCGTCAAGAACGCCGAGCAGACCCCGGACGTCGCCCAGCCCTGGGCCGAACTCGGGCTCAAGGAGGACGAGTACGCGCGCATCCGCGAGATTCTCGGCCGCCGCCCGACCGGCGCCGAACTCGCGATGTACTCGGTCATGTGGTCGGAGCACTGTTCGTACAAGAGCAGCAAGGTCCACCTGAAGCAGTTCGGCGACAAGAAGCCCGACTCGGACGCGATGCTCGTCGGCATCGGCGAGAACGCCGGTGTGGTCGACGTCGGCCAGGGCTACGCCGTGACCTTCAAGGTCGAGTCGCACAACCACCCGTCGTACATCGAGCCCTACCAGGGCGCGGCCACCGGCATCGGCGGCATCGTGCGCGACATCCTGGCGATGGGCGCCCGCCCGGTCGCCGTGATGGACCCGCTGCGGTTCGGCGCGGCCGACCACCCGGACACCCGGCGCGTGCTGCCCGGGATCGTCGCGGGCATCGGCGGCTACGGCAACTGCCTGGGCCTGCCGAACATCGGCGGCGAGGTCGTCTTCGACTCCTGCTACCAGGGCAACCCGCTGGTCAACGCGCTGTGCGTGGGCGTCATGAAGCACGAGGACATCCACCTCGCGCAGGCCTCCGGCGCCGGCAACAAGGTCATCCTGTACGGAGCCCGCACCGGCGGCGACGGCATCGGCGGCGTCTCCGTGCTCGCCTCCGAGACCTTCGACGACACCAAGCCGACCAAGCGTCCGGCCGTCCAGGTCGGCGACCCGTTCCAGGAGAAGCTCCTGATCGAGTGCACCCTGGAGATCTTCCGGGAGAAGCTCGTCAAGGGCATCCAGGACCTGGGCGGCGCGGGCCTGTCCTGCGCGACCTCGGAGCTGGCGAGCGCCGGCTCCGGCGGCATGCGGGTCGAGCTGGACACCGTGCCGCTGCGCGACAACACGCTCTCGCCCGAGGAGATCCTCATGAGCGAGTCGCAGGAGCGCATGTGCGCCATCGTCGAGCCCGGCAAGGTCGACCGCTTCCTGGAGATCTGCGAGAAGTGGGACGTCATCGCCACCGTCATCGGTGAGGTGACCGACGGCGAGCGCCTGGAGATCTTCTGGCACGGCGAACTCGTCGTCGACGTGCCGCCGCGCACCGTCGCCCACGAGGGCCCGACCTACCAGCGCCCGTACGCCCGCCCGAGCTGGCAGGACGCGCTGCAGGCCGACGCCCCCACCGGCGAGCGGCTGGCCCGCCCGACCACCGGCGAGGGCCTCAAGGCCGACCTGCTGAAGGTCGCCGGCTCCCCGAACCAGGCCTCCAAGTCCTGGATCACCGACCAGTACGACCGCTACGTGCTCGGCAACACCGTGCTCTCGGTCGGCGAGGACTCGGGCATGATCCGGATCGACGAGGAGACCAACCTCGGCGTCTCGGTCGCCACCGACGGCAACGGCCGCTACACCAAGCTGGACCCGTACACCGGCGCCCAGCTGGCCCTCGCCGAGGCCTACCGCAACGTCGCGGCCGGCGGCGCCAAGCCGCTCGCGATCTCCGACTGCCTCAACTTCGGCTCCCCCGAGGACCCGGACGTGATGTGGCAGTTCGCCGAGGCCACCCGCGGCCTGGCCGACGCCTGCCTGGTGCTCGGCACCCCGGTCACCGGCGGCAACGTCTCGCTGTACAACCAGACCGGCGAGGTCGCCATCCACCCGACCCCGGTGGTCGCGGTGCTCGGCGTCATCGACGACGTCACCCGGCGCACCCCGGTCGCCTTCGCCGAGGAGGGGCAGCTGCTCTACCTGCTCGGCGACACCGCGGACGAGCTCGGCGGCTCGGCCTGGTCGCAGGTGGTCCACGACCACCTCGGCGGTCTGCCGCCCAAGGTCGACCTGGAGCGCGAGCGGCTGCTCGGCGACATCCTGATCGCCGCCTCGCGCGACGGCATGATCGACGCCGCGCACGACCTCTCCGACGGCGGCCTCGGCCAGGCGCTCGTGGAGAGCTGCCTCAAGGGCGGCCACGGCGCGCGGATCATCGTGCCCGAGGGCGCGGACCCGTTCGTGTTCCTGTTCTCCGAGTCGGCCGGCCGCGCTGTCGTGGCGGTGCCGCGCAGCGAGGAGCTCCGGTTCAACGACATGTGCACCGCGCGCGGCCTGCCGGCCACCCGCATCGGTGTCGTGGACGGCGAATCCCTGGACGTCCAGGGCCAGTTCACCGTCTCGCTGGCCGAGCTGAAGGACGCCCACACCGGCGTCATCGAGGCTCTGCTCGCCTGACCCGCGCGGTTCGAGGGGCGGACGGTCCGACGGGGCCGTCCGCCCCTCGGCGTGTGCGGGGCCGTCCGCCCCTCGGCGTATGTTGGGGCCATGCCCCCCAAGCCCCGTACCTACCAGCCGCAGAAGGTGCGCACCGCGCTCGCGGCGCAGACCGGCGCGCTGCGCGACGCCGTCCGGCAGCTGTGTGAACGCCCGGACGCCGAGCAGTGGTTGGCCCGGCCGACCAGGCTGGGGGAGTGGACCGTCCGCGAGCTGATCGCGCACCTCGCCGTCCAGCTCGACTTCGTCCCCGAGCACCTCGACGATCCGCTGGAGGGGCGGGCGCCGTTGGACCTGCCGGGGTGGGTGGCCGCGGTCGGCACGGTCGCGCCGCTGCTCGACGAGCAGGCCCGGGCGAGGGCCGCGGGCGACTTCGGCGGGGACGCGGCCTCGGTGGCGCAGGCCTTCAGCCGGGCGGCGGGCGCGCTGACCGGTCTGCTGGACCGGCCCGAAGCCGCCGACCCGGTACGGCGGTTCGAGATCCGGCTGGGCTCGATGACACTCGCCGACATGCTGGTGACCAGGCTGGTGGAGACCGTCGTGCACGCCGACGACCTGGCCGCCGCGCTCGGCCTCGACGGCTTCCCGCACGACCGCCAGGCCGTCGCCGCCGTCACCCGGCTGCTGGCCGACGCCTTCGCCGACCGCGCGCCGGGCGGCGCGGTCGAGCTGCGGATCCCGCCGTACGCCGTCGTGCAGGCCGTCGAGGGCCCCCGGCACACCCGGGGCACCCCGCCGAACGTGGTCGAGACCGACCCGCTGACCTGGATCCGGCTGGCCACCGGCCGGGCCGACTGGGCCGCCGCGGTGGACGCGGCGGCGGTCTCCGCCTCCGGCGAGCGCAGCGACCTGCGGGAGTACCTGCCGGTGCTCGGGTAGCCGCGCTTCGGGGGGCGTCCTACGGCACCGACGGCCCGCTGAGGTAGGTGCCGTTCTCCGAGTACGGCCAGGCGTTGGGCTCGCAGCCCTTGAGTCCGTAGATCTGCTGCATCATCGCGGGCGCCGGCTTGCCCGGGCCGGGGCAGGTCTCGTGCCCGTGGCCTATCCGGTGGCCGACCTCGTGGTTGATGATCAGCGCCCGGTACTCGTCGAGCGGGCCGCTGAACTGCGGTGAACCGGTGTTCCAGCGCTTGGAGTTGACGAGCACCTGGTTGCCGACGTTGCAGTTCACCTCGCCGTGGGTATCCAGGCCGGAGGCGCCGCAGATCCGGTCCACGGTGGCCGGCGAGGCGATCTTCACGGTGAAGTCGTACCCGCCGCCGGCGACCAGCTGGAAGCCGTTCTTGCGGTCGTTGGTCCAGCCGCGCCTGTCGCCGAGGAAGCCGTGGATCTGGGCGGCGGCGCCGCCGGCGTCGATGCCTATGCCGTCCTCGACCTCCACCCGGTAGCGGCGCACGGTGCCGCGTCCGACCGGCTGGGCGGTGGCGGCGGCGATGCTGAAGGTGCCCGCGCCCTTGGCCGGGCCGGGGTCGGGCGTGGTGGGCGTGGTGGGGGTGGGTGTCGAGGACGGGGCGGGGGGCTCGCTCGGGGTGTCGGTCGGCGTCGGGGTCGGCGTCGGGCCGGCGGGCGAGGGAGCCTGATCGGTCGGCGGGGCGATCCGCGCCTGGGCGGTCGGCCCGCCGTCGGGCGCGTCGGAGGAGCGGGTCAGCACGACCGCCGTACCGCCCAGCACCGCCACCGCCGTGACCAGCGCCGCGAGCATGCCGGGCCCGAGCCGGCGCGGCGGCCGTCGGCGTCGGCGGCCGCGGGCACTGCCGCTCCTGGCGGCGGATCTGGCTGCGGGCATGATCGACACCCTGACATGGCGAACGGGTGAATGTCCACATACCGGGTATGCAGGCGCCCGGCGGCTGCCGCCGATCCCGGGACGCCGGTTGACCCTGGCGTCCCGGATGGCAGACTGCCTGCATGGCGATTCACCGGAATCTTCTCGACGGCCCCGATCCGACCCTTCTCCCGGAGGACGAGCAGCCCTACCGCATGCTGGCGGAGGAATCGGCCTCACCCACCCAGGTGGCCGCCGACTTCCCGACCTTCTGCCTCGCCTGGGCGATGCTCGCCGACGACGCCTACGCGGCCGGCCGCTACGTCGAGTCCTACGCCTACGCCCGCACCGGCTACCACCGCGGCCTGGACGCGCTGCGCCGCAACGGCTGGAAGGGCCACGGCCCCGTGCCGTGGGAGCACCGCGGCAACCGCGGCTTCCTGCGCTGCCTGGCCGGGCTCGCACGGGCGGCCGGCGCGATCAAGGAGACCGAGGAGGAGGCCCGCTGCTGGCAGTTCCTGAAGGACAGCAGCGCGGAGGCGTACGCGGAGCTGAAGCAGTAGACCCGCACGGCTGCTGAGGCAGCAGACCCACACACGGGTGCGCCCCCCGGTGAAGTCCACCGGGGGGCGCACCCGCGTTCACGCCGTGGCCGGGCTCAGCCCGGCCGCCGGGCTCACTTCAGACGGTTGCCGGCCGAGCGCAGCTGCTGCGCGGCCTCCAGCACACGGGCGGCCATGCCCGCCTCGGCGAGCTTGCCCCAGGTGCGCGGGTCGTAGGTGTTCTTCTTGCCGACCTCGCCGTCGACCTTCAGCACACCGTCGTAGTTGCGGAACATGTGGTCCACGACCGGGCGGGTGAAGGCGTACTGGGTGTCGGTGTCCAGGTTCATCTTCACGACGCCGTTCTCCAGCGCGGTGGCGATCTCCGCCGCGGTCGAGCCGGAACCGCCGTGGAAGACGAAGTCGAACGGGTCGGTCTTGCCGTACTGCTTGCCGATCGCGTCCTGCAGCTCGCGCAGCAGCTCCGGCTTCAGCACGACGTTGCCCGGCTTGTAGACGCCGTGCACGTTGCCGAACGAGGCGGCCAGCAGGTAGCGGCCCTTCTCGCCCAGGCCCAGCGCCTCGGCGGTGCGCACGGCGTCGTTGACGGTGGTGTACAGCTCGTCGTTGATCTCGTGGGTGACGCCGTCCTCCTCGCCGCCGGTCGGGGTGATCTCGACCTCAAGGATGATCTTGGCGGCGGCGGCCTGGGCCAGCAGCTCCTGGGCGATCGCCAGGTTGTCGGCGAGGGTCTCGGCCGAGCCGTCCCACATGTGCGACTGGAACAGCGGGTTCTGGCCCTTGGCCACGCGCTCGGCGGAGACCGCCAGCAGCGGGCGGACGTAGCCGTCCAGCTTGTCCTTCGGGCAGTGGTCGGTGTGCAGCGCGACGGTGATGTCGTACTTGGCGGCGACGATGTGCGCGAACTCGGCCAGCGCCACGGCGCCGGTCACCATGTCCTTGTTGTGCTGGCCGCCCAGGAACTCCGCGCCACCGGTCGAGATCTGGATGATGCCGTCGCTCTCGGCCTCGGCGAAACCACGCAGTGCGGCGTGCAGGGTCTGCGACGAGGTGACGTTGATGGCCGGGTAGGCGAACTTGCCCGCCTTGGCCCGGTCCAGCATCTCGTTGTAGACCTCGGGAGTTGCGATGGGCATGCGATCCGCTCCTGTCGGGTTGCGGCGTACGGACGGTGCTGTCCGACGCTGTGTACGCCTTCGGTACGACTCCGTGCCGGCCGCCGACGCGCGGCGCTGCGGTGTGGCTCTCCGGCACCAAGGTTCGAGCGACCTCCGCGGTACGGCAATGAGGGTGGTGTGCCGCTGCGGACCGGACGCCCGTGCCATCCTCCCAGACTCGTGCCCGCAGGTCAGCAGGAGCCCGCCAGTCGGACCGTCGCCGCCGCTGACGCGGACGGCCCGCTCCTGCGACGTTCGGCGGACACCGGATACACCTGCCGGGCGAAGCCTCCGTACAGGACGGCCCGCTATCCTGCGGCCGTGGACTACAACCAGCTGGCCGTCAACCTGCTCGACGCCAAATCACTGATCTCGTCCCTCGGCGCCATCGGGCTGATCGCGATCATCTTCGCGGAGACCGGCCTGCTGGTCGGCTTCTTCTTCCCGGGTGACTCACTGCTGATCATCGCCGGCGTCGCGGCGTCGAACGCCGCCTCGTCGGTGCTCGGCGACGGCGCCAAGCTGCCGATCGCCGTCCTGCTCGTCGGCGCCCCGGTGGCCGCGGTCGCGGGGGCCCAGCTCGGGCACCTGATCGGGGTCAAGGTCGGGCCGAAGATGTTCGACAAGCCCGAGTCGAAGATCTTCCGCCGCGAGTACGTGATGAAGGCGGAGGAGTACTTCAACAAGTTCGGGCCCGGCAAGGCCGTGGTGCTGGCCCGCTTCATGCCGATCGTCCGGACCTTCCTCAACCCGGTCGCGGGCACCCTGGAGATGCCCGCCCGGACGTTCTTCCTGTGGAACGTCATCGGCGGCGTGCTCTGGACCGAGTCCATGCTGCTGATCGGCTACTTCTTCGGCGACGCGCTCGCCCCGGTGATCGACAAGTACCTGATCCCGGCGGTGCTGCTGATCGTCCTGCTCTCGATCTCGCCGATCCTGATCGAGGTCCTGCGCGAGCGCAAGAAGCGGAAGGCCGGCGGCGCCGTGGAGAACGCCGAGGCCGATGCCGTGCAGAGCGGCGGCCGCCACCGGCGCGGCTGAGCACCGGGGCTTCGCGCACGACACGCGAAGGGGCCGGGTCCCGTCTCACGTTTCACGTGAAACAGGACCCGGCCCCTCGTGCTGTCAGGTCCGGCCGGGCTCAGAGGCCCAGGTCGTCCAGGGTGTAGGCGGTCACGTACGGCAGGCCCTGCGCCTCGACCGCGGCCGCGCCGCCGCGCTCCACGATCACCGCGACGCCGACCACCTCGGCACCCGCCTCGCGCAGCGCCTCGACGGCGGTCAGCACCGAGCCACCGGTGGTGGAGGTGTCCTCGACCGCCAGCACCCGGCGGCCCTTGACCTCCGGGCCCTCGATCCGGCGCTGGAGGCCGTGCGCCTTGCCCGCCTTGCGGACCACGAAGGCGTCCAGCTCACGCCCGCGCGCGGCGGCGGCGTGCAGCATCGCGGCGGCCACCGGGTCGGCGCCCAGGGTCAGACCGCCGACGGCGTCGTACTCCAGGTGCGAGGTCGCGTCCAGCATCACCCGGCCGACCAGCGGGGCGGCCTGGCCGTCCAGCGTGATCCGGCGCAGGTCGACGTAGTAGTCGGCCTCCTTGCCGGAGGAAAGGGTGACCTTGCCGTGTACGACGGCCTTGTCCTTGATCTGTGCCAGCAGGGCGTCGCGGTCGTTGCTCATGAGCGTCCAGTCTAGGCCCTCTCCCGCCGGTCAGCGCCGACGCAAGGCCCTGACCAGCACCACGGCGCCACCCAGCAGCGCGACCCCGCCGCCGATCACCCACGGCACCGCGCTGCGGCCGCCCGAACCCGGCACCACGATCCCGCCGGCCTCGCCGCCCCAGCGGGACGCCGCCCGGGCCCGGGCACTACGGGCCGGCAGCGCCGGGGCGTACCGCCCGCGCGGCGGCGCGTGGTCCACCTCCTCGGCCGACCGGCCGACGATGCTGCGGCGCACCGGGCCGCCGCCCGCCGGCCCCTCCTCGTACTCGAAGAGCGGCTCGGCGGGGAGCTCCTCGGCGACGCCCTCCTCGGGCCCGTCCCCGTCGCCGCCGCCGGTGGGCAGGCCGAAGCGCTCGGCGTCGGCGTCGGAGAAGGCGATCAGGTCGGACAGGTCGTCGTCGAGGTCGTCGCCGGGCTGGTCCTGGTGCTCCTCGATGAACACCACGCCGGCGTCGGTCTCGGTCCCGCCCTCGGCCCCGGCCTCGCCACCGGTCTCCGGGTCGCTCTCGCCGTCGCCGTCGCCGTCGCTCTCGCTCTCCGGCTCGGCGTCCGGGGAGGCGAGCGCGGTGGCGAACCGGTCCAGCAGACGGCGGCCGGCGGCGTCGAGGGTCTCCTCGTCGAACTCGGTGAGCCGGCCGGTGGCGCTCAGGTCGCCGGTGAAGCGGACCACCGCGGTACCGTCCTCGGCGCCGTCCGCGACGCTGACCCGGACGGTGGCGGTCGCCTCGCCGCTGCCACGGGCCTCCTGGCCCTCGGCGAACACGGTCAGCACGCCCTCGCGCCCCTCGATCAGGGACAGCACGCCCCTGTACGTGATGGTGGAGCCGCCGATCCGCAGCTTCAGCCGGCCGCCGATCTCCTCCGCCGGCCCACCGCCGACCGCGGCCGGCTCGGTGCTCAGCCCCGGCACGCTACGGGCCAGCAGAGCCGGATCCTGCAAGGCCTGCCGCACCAACTCGGCGGGCATCGGGACGACAACCTCATGCTCCATGTCAGGGAGCCTACCGACCCAACCCCGCCCGGTCCCCACCCACCGCCACCCGACTTCCCCGGACCACCGGTGTCCAGCCCCGCGCCCCCGGCTCAGCGGGGGCCGAGCAGGGTGAGGGCGGCCGGGGGGTGGGCGGGGCGGAGGGCGGCGAGGCGGGTGGCGGAGCCGCGGAGGCCGTCGGGGGTGAGGGCGCGGGGCGGTGGGGCGTCGGGGGCGAGGGTGAGCGGGGGCCGGGCGGCGGCCGCGAGGAGGAAGGTCTGGGCGGCGCCCGGCGGGTCGGGGCGGCAGCTCGCGGTGGCGCTGCCCTGGACGGAGTACGGGACGGTCTGCAGTCCCGCCGTCCGCAGGCCGGACTCGATCGGCCAGAGGCCGTCCGGGTCGCCGCCGGCCCGGACGGCGACGCGGCCGCCGGGGGAGAGCAGCCGGGTGGCGAGGCCGTAGAACTCCTGGGAGTGGAAGGTGACCGGTCCGCCGTCGGCGGGCGCGGGCAGGTCGGCGAGCACCACGTCGTACGGTCCGTCGGCCGTGGCGGCGCCGCGCAGCCAGGCCATCGGGTCGGCGGCGGTGGCGTGGACGCGGGGGTCGTCGAGGGAGTGGTCGGTGAGGGCGGCGAGCCCGGGGTCGGTGCGGGCGAGCCGGGGGAGCGCGGGGTCGGCGTCGACGAGCCGGACGGAGCGGACGCCGCGGTGCCGGAGCACCTCGCGCAGGGCGAGGCCGTCGCCGCCGCCGAGGAGCAGGACGCGGGCGTCCGGGCCGGCGGCCATCGCCGGGTGGACCAGGGCCTCGTTGCCGCGGTACTCGTCCGGTCCGCAGACGGTGAGGCGGCCGTTCAGGTAGAGCCGGAGCGGGCCTTCGGTGGGGCCGGTGAGCACGATCTCCTGGGAGCGGCTGCGGGCGGCGAAGCGGACCTGCGCACCGTAGAGGGCGTGCCGGGCGGCGCGTTCGATGGCACCGGAGCCGGCGGCGGCCGCGGCGAGCAGGGCGAGGACGAGCGCGCAGCCGCCCCAGAGCAGGAGCCGTATCCGGGGGGCGGGTTCCTCGCGGAAGAGCCAGAGCACGACGGCGGCTCCGGCGACGGCGTTGACGGCGCCGGTGACGAGGGCGCCGTCGCCGGGCCCGAGGCCGGGGAGGATGAGGAAGGGGAAGGCGAGGCCGCCGATCAGCGCGCCCACGTAGTCGGCGGCGAAGAGGTCGGCGGCGGCGCGGCCGGCGTCCTCGCGCCGGATCCGCTGGATGAGGGTCATCAGGAGCGGGATCTCGGCGCCGATGAGGATGCCGATGAGGCAGGTGAGGCCGACCATGGCGGCCTGGTAGCGGCCGATCCAGGCCCAGCAGGAGTAGAGCGCGAGGACGGAGAGGCCGCCGGTGAGCGCGAGGGCGCATTCGACCAGGGCGAAGGCGGTGGCGGGCTGCCGGGTGAGGCGTTTGGCGAGGAGCGAGCCGAGGCCCATCGCGAACACCATGACGGAGAGCACGACGGAGGTTTGGGTGACCGAGTCCCCGAGCAGGTAGTCGCCGAGCGCCACGAGTTCGAGTTCGTAGACGAGTCCGCAGGCCGCGCAGACGAACGCGGCCAGCAGGACGGTGAGGCGGGCCAGCCGGGGGTGGGAGCGCAGCCGGGACCGACGGCGGGCGGGCAGGGGGGCGAGGCTCCGCCCGGGCCGAGGTGGGGCGCCGTCGTCGAGGTCCACTCGCGAGCGGGCGGGTGGACCGGCCGGATGGTTGATCACGAACAAACGCTAGGGGACGTTCGGGACGGATAGCTGCGCCCATTCGACGGACAGTGTGGGACGCCGGATTGACGAATCGTTCCTGCGTACGATTCATAGGCCATGGCGGGATCGGCGACCCTGCTCGGACGGCTGGCGGTCATGCCCCGGACACCACCAGCGAGGAGCGGGTGCAGACCAGCCGGCCCTCCTGCGGGTAGGCGTGCCAGGTCCGCCAGAGCAGCCGGTCGGCGCCGCCCTGGGTGACCAGCGCGGTGAAGGCGCTCGGGTCGCCCGGGAACACCCCGGCCAGGCCGCGCGGGTGGCCCTCGACCAGGGCCAGCAGTTCCTGCGCGCGGGCCGCGAAGTCGTGCGGGGGCAGCGCCTCGATCCGGGCCGCGAACTCGTACTCCCAGCCGCCGACCTGCTTGGCCACCCGGGCCGGCAGCGGGGTGCGGCGGCCGGGCAGGCAGGCGACGGTCTCCAGGCACTCGCCGGGGCCGGCGGCGATCACCACCTGGTGCGAAGCGCCGAGCAGTCGCAGCTGGAGGGTGCCGGGCGCGGTGGGGTGGCCGCCTCCGTCGAGTCTCAGGTCGCGGACCGCGAGAGCGGGCAGCGGGTCGCCGCCCAGGCACCAGGCCAGGTCACCGGCGCGGGTGTCCGTGTAGGAGGTCTGCAGTGTGGTGAGCATGCTCGGCTCCGCGTTTCAGCTCCGTGCGCGCCCGCCGAGCAGCACCGAGTAGGCCTAGGCGATGGCGAGGCTGTTCGTGGCTGTGCGGCCCTGGGCGCGGCCGACCGTGGAAGGAGGGATTCCGGCTGGAGATTCAGCAGCAGAGAAGCATGAATACGCCGGGTCCGCCGGTGATTTACCCAACTTTGTCAAGCATTCACCGTTTCGAGCACACCTGCTTCCCGGCTCTGATCGACCCGGTGTGCGACTCTGCACAGCGCGCGCCCCTACGACCGGGTCGTGCGCCGTGCACGCTGGTAGTGCGCCGGGTGCACGCCTCGTGCGCCGCCGCCCTGCACGCACCGGGCGGGCAGGGCGGTCGGAGCGTTCCGTCGAGGCCGAAGGAATTGCCTCACAGACATCATTCAATCGTCAACCAGACGTCAACCAACCATGACTGTCAGGCGAGTTGAGAAGAACTGGGCCCACTCGCCGGGCCATCATTGCTCCCCTCACGGCCGGGGGTCGATCGGCGCGAGCACCCCGAGCCGGTCCTCGACCGCCTGGGCCGCCTCCAGGCAGAGGTCCTCCCGGAACGCCCGCCCCACGAGCTGCACCCCGGTCGGCAGCCCGTCGGCCAGGCCGGTGGGCACCGCCACCGCGGGCAGCCCCGCGAAGCTGGTCACCTTGCACAGCCGCATCGCCGTGCGGACCAGCTCCCACCCGGCCGCGTCCCGGGACTCGATGCCCGGTTCGACCGGCGGTTCGGTGAACACCGGTCCGAGCAGCAGCGGGTACTCGTCCAGGAATTCGGCCCAGGAGCGGCGGATGCCCAGCCAGCTCCCCATCAGCTCCATGAGCTCGGCGGCGGTCGCGGGCGGGGTCCGGGCCATCGTCAGCTCGATGTAGCGGTCGCCGCCCGGGCCGAGCAGGGGGCGTACGGCGGGCCACTTGGGTGCGAACTCGGTCATGGTGATCCGGTCGCACACCTCCAGGGCCTCGTCGAGCCGCGGGACGTCCGCCACCTCGCGCACGTCGTACCCGGCGTCCCGCAGCGCCGCCGCCGCGCGTTCGACCGCGGCCCGGACCGTCGGGTGGACGCCGTGGCCGCCCGGATCGGCCACCACCGCGACCTTCACCGGCCCGGGCAGCGGCTCGCCGTAGCGCGGCACGGGCAGGGCGCGCGGGTCGCGCGGATCGGGGCCGGCCAGCACCTCGTAGGCCAGCCGGAGGTCGGCGACGCTCCGGGCGAGCGGGCCGTCGGCGACCAGCCACTGGGAGGCCGGCCCCGGGTCCTGCGGCCCGAACGCGCGGTGGTCGGCGGGGAACCGGCCGTTGGACGGGTTCAGCCCGGCGACCCCGCAGAACGCGGCCGGGACGCGGACGGACGCGCCGGAGTCGTTGCCGAGCCCGAGCGCGGCCAGGCCGGTCGCGACGGCCGCGCCGTCGCCGCCGCTGCTCCCGCCCGGGGTGCGGCTGCGGTCCCACGGGTTGGCGGTGTCGCCGTAGAGCTCGCTGCGGGTGTGCATCCCGGCCAGGATCATGGTGGGCATGTTGCTGTGCCCGATCGGCACGGCCCCGGCCGCGCGCAGCCGGGCGACCGGGGGAGCGTCGGCCCGCGCCACCAGGTCGCGGAAGCGCGGCACCCCGAAGGTGGTGGCCACGCCCTCGATGGCGGTGGTCTCCTTCACGGTGAACGGCACGCCCGCCAGCGGGCCGGGGTCCTCGCCCGCGGCCAGGCGCCGGTCGAGTTCCCGGGCCTGCACCCGGGCGCGCTCCGCCAGGACCTGGGTGACGGCGTTCACCTGCGGGTTCACCGCGCTGATCCGCTCCAGGTGGCTGTCGAGCAGTTCGACGGCCGAGACCTCTTTGCCGCGTACCGCCGCCGCCTGCGCGGTGGCCGTCAGTCGCCACAGGGCGTCCTGCATGACGTACTCCCCTCCTCGTTCCGATGCGCTCGTATCGGTACCGTAGCCTGGGAACCGATACGAGTGCATCGAATAAACCGGAGGCGGAGCCCGTGCCCAGACAGGTGGACCACGACGGCCGGCGTCGGCGGATCGCCGAGGCCGTCTGCCGGCTCGCCGACGAACGAGGCCTGGAAGGGGTGACCCTGCGCGACGTGGCCGACCGCGCGCAGGTGTCGACCGGCGCCGTCCAGCGCTGCTTCCGCACCAAGGACGAGATGCTCCGCTTCGCCCTCGGCTACGTCGGTGAGCGGATCACCGCCCGGGTCCGGGCGTACCCCGCCGACGACCCGGCGCCCTCGCCCGCCGCCCTCCTGGCACACGCGGCCGCCGAGGCGGCGCTGCTCGGCGACGGACAGCGCTCCCAGGCGCGGGTCTGGCTGGCCTTCGTCGCGCAGGCCGCCGTCGACGAGCGGCTGGCGGGCCCGCTGAACGCCGACTACGCGGCCCTGGAGGGCCTGTTCGCCCGGCTGATCGCCGAGGCGTCGCCGGCGGCCGGGCCGGACGCCGCCCGGGAGGCGAAGACGCTGCTGGCCCTTGCCGACGGGCTCACCACGCACGTCCTCGTCGGCCGCCTCACCGCACCCGAGGCCCGGGCGATCCTGAACGCCCACCTGTCCGGCCTCGGGCGGCGGCCGGGCGACGGCTCAGAGGCGCTGGAGCCGTGACACCGCTTCCTCCAGCACGGAGTCCTGCTTGCAGAAGGTGAAGCGGACCAGGCTGCGGCCGGCCTCGGTGTTGTCGTAGAAGACGGCGTTCGGGATGGCGACGACGCCGCAGCGCTCCGGCAGGGCGCGGCAGAACTCGATGCCGTCCTTCTCGCCGAGCGGGGTGATGTCGGTGGTGATGAAGTACGTGCCCTCGGGGGTGAACACCCGGAAGCCGGCCGCGGTGAGCCCGTCGACCAGCAGGTCGCGCTTGCGGAGCAGGTCGGCGCGGAAGCCGTCGAAGTAGCTGTCGGGCAGCCGCAGCGCCTCGGCGACGGCGTACTGGAAGGGGCCGGCGCTGACGTAGGTGAGGTACTGCTTGGCCGTGCGGACGGCCGTGACCAGGGCCGGGTTCGCGGTGACCCAGCCGACCTTCCAGCCGGTGAAGGAGAAGGTCTTGCCGGCGGAGGAGATGGAGACGGTGCGCTCGCGCATGCCGGGCAGGGCGGCGATCGGGTGGTGGGTGGCGCCGAAGACGAGGTGCTCGTAGACCTCGTCGGTGACGACCAGCAGGTCGTGCTCGACGGCGAGGGCGGCGATGGCGGCCAGCTCGTCGGCGGTGAGCACGGTGCCGGTCGGGTTGTGCGGGGTGTTGATCAGCAGCAGGCGGGTGCGCGGGGTGATCAGGGCGCGCAGTTCGTCCAGGTCGGGGCGGAAGTCCGGGGCGCGCAGGGTGAGCGGGCGGCGGGTGGCGCCGGCCATCGCGATGCAGGCGGCGTAGGAGTCGTAGAAGGGTTCGAGGGCGATCACCTCGTCACCCGGCTCCAGCAGGGCGAGCAGGGTGGCGGCGATGGCCTCGGTGGCGCCGGCGGTGACCAGCACCTCGGTGTCCGGGTCGTAGCCGAGTCCGTGGAAGCGCTGCTGGTGCTCGGCGATGGCCTGCCGTAGCTCGGGGATGCCGGGGCCGGGCGGGTACTGGTTGCCGCGCCCGTTCAGCACGGCGTCGGCAGCGGCCCGGGCCACCGAGGCCGGGCCGTCGGTGTCGGGGAAGCCCTGGCCGAGGTTGATCGAGCCGGTGGCCGTGGCCAGGGCGGACATCTCGGCGAAGATGGTCGTCCCCATGCCGGCCAGTCGGCGGTTCAGCAGCGGCCTGTTGCCCATCGGTGGCTCCTCACGCGTCGTCGTCGGCCCCATCCTGGGTCAGCCGGGGGCCGGGGACAAGGACGGCCCGACCACCTGGGGCCAAGTGGTCGGGCCGTGCGCTCGCGGGGCGGGCAGGGTCACGCCTCGTTGGTGCCCTCGGGGGTCTCGCCGTCCTCGCCCTCGATCTCGTTCTGCAGGCCGAGGCGCTCGACGATCCACTGCTCGAAGCCGACGGCGGCCTGGGTCCAGTTGGCGGTGGTGGTGACGAAGTAGTCCAGGTTGACGCCGGTGCCGACGATCATCTGGGCCTCGCCGATCAGGCGGACCACGCCGTCCTCGTGGGTGTGGGTGTAGACCTTGGGCCAGAGGGTCTCGCGGTTCCACTCGTCGATGAGGTCGAGGATCTCGCCCTTCTTCTCCAGCGGGTACGCGCGGTCGTAGAAGGCGCGCACCGCGAAGAGCTCCTTCTGCTCACCGCGGAACATGTAGTAGACGCGGAAGCCCTCCCAGGGAGCGGTGAGGTCGCCCTCCTCGTCCACGACGTGCTTGAGCTGCATCTGGTCCAGCAGCTGGGCCACCAGGCCCTGGTCCGGGACGATGATCGGCGGCGGGCCGGCCGGCCGCCCCTGGTCGCCGGGCTGGCCGCCGCCCTGGGGTGCGCCGAACGACGGGATGGACGACGGGTCGATGCTCATGGGGTCCTCTTCCTCAGTGCACGTGGTGGCCGGCAATGAGAGGCCGCCCTTTCCACTTCCCATCCTGCCTCATCCGGGGCCTGCCTCACAGGGGCACCCGGCCACGCGTCGATCTTCGTCCGGGGCGCTCCGACGCCCGCCGCGAGCGGTGATGGTGACGGAGCGTGTCCGGTTGGAGGGCCGTCGCTGCCGGGGCTCCGGCGGGGTGCGGCGGGGTGCGGCCGTAGTCGAGTGGGCCGTCAACTGTGCTGTGCGGCAATGGTGTTGCCCGAGCCGTCCGCGCTGTCGTGCGGGCGGCCCGGGCTGGTGGTGCTACTTCTCCAGCGGTCCGCGGCTGCGGACGGTGAGGCGGTCGCCCTCCTCGTCCCGCTCGACCAGGACGGTGTCCCCGTCGTGCACCTGGCCGGACAGGATGGCCCGGGCCAACTGGTCGCCGATCGCGGACTGGACCAGCCGGCGCAGCGGGCGGGCGCCGTACGCCGGGTCGTAGCCGGTGAGGGCCAGCCAGTCGCGGGCGGCCTCGGAGACGTCCAGGGTGAGCCGCCGCTCCCGCAGCCGGTCGCCGAGGCGGGCCACCTGGAGGTCGACGATCCGGCTCAGCTCGGCGGTGCCCAGCGGGTCGAAGACCACGATGTCGTCCAGCCGGTTGAGGAACTCGGGCTTGAACGCGGCCCGGACGGAGTCCAGCACCAGGGCCTTCTTCCGGTCCTCCGGGGTGGCCGGGTCGACCAGGAACTGGGAGCCCAGGTTGGAGGTGAGGATCAGGATCGCGTTGCGGAAGTCCACCGTGCGGCCCTGGCCGTCGGTGAGCCGGCCGTCGTCCAGCACCTGGAGCAGGACGTCGAAGACCTCCGGGTGGGCCTTCTCCACCTCGTCCAGCAGCACCACGCTGTACGGGCGGCGGCGGACCGCCTCGGTGAGCTGGCCGCCCTCCTCGTAGCCGATGTACCCGGGCGGGGCGCCGACCAGGCGGGAGACGGAGTGCTTCTCGCCGTACTCGCTCATGTCGATCCGGACCATGGCCCGCTCGTCGTCGAAGAGGAAGTCGGCCAGGGCCTTGGCGAGTTCGGTCTTGCCGACGCCGGTCGGGCCGAGGAAGAGGAACGAGCCGGTCGGGCGGTCCGGGTCGGCGATGCCGGAACGGGTGCGGCGCACCGCGTCCGAGACCGCCCGCACGGCCTCCGCCTGGCCGATCAGGCGCTGGCCCAACTCCTCCTCCATGCGCAGGAGTTTGGCGCTCTCGCCCTCCAGCAGGCGGCCGGCCGGGATGCCCGTCCAGGAGGCGACCACGTCGGCCACGTCGTCCGGGCCGACCTCCTCCTTCACCATCGAGGCGGAGGCGTCCTGGTCGGCCGCCCGCTCCTGGGCTTCGGTGAGCTCCGTCTCGGCGGCCGGGATCTCCGCGTACATCAGCTTCGACGCCCGCTCGAAGTCCCCGTCACGCTGGGCCCGTTCGAGCGCGCCGTGCAGGTCGTCCAGCCGCTCCTTGAGCTCGCCGACCCGGTTGAGGCTCTTCTTCTCCTGCTCCCAGCGCGCGGTCAGGGCGCTCAACTGCTCGTTCTTGTCGGCGAGATCGCGCCGCAGCCGGGCCAGCCGGTCGATCGAGGCGGCGTCCGACTCCTTCTCCAGGGCCAGCTCCTCCATCCTCAACCGGTCGACGGAGCGCTGGAGTTCGTCGATCTCGACCGGGGAGGAGTCGATCTCCATCCGCAGCCGGGAGGCCGCCTCGTCGACCAGGTCGATCGCCTTGTCGGGCAGGAAGCGGGAGGTGATGTAGCGGTTGGACAGGGTGGCCGCGGCGACCAGCGCGGCGTCCGCGATCTGCACCTTGTGGTGCGCCTCGTAGCGGCCCTTGAGGCCGCGCAGGATGGCGATCGAGTCCTCCACGCTGGGCTCGCCGACCAGCACCTGCTGGAAGCGGCGCTCCAGGGCCGGGTCCTTCTCGATCCGCTCGCGGTACTCGTCCAGCGTGGTGGCGCCGACCATCCGCAGCTCGCCGCGGGCCAGCATCGGCTTGAGCATGTTGCCGGCGTCCATCGCGGAGTCGCCGCCGGCGCCCGCGCCGACCATGGTGTGCAGCTCGTCGATGAAGGTGACGACCTGGCCGTTGCTCTGCTTGATGTCGTTCAGGACGGCCTTCAGCCGCTCCTCGAACTCGCCGCGGTACTTGGCGCCCGCGACCATCGCGCTGAGGTCCAGCGCGACCAGCCGCTTGCCGCGCAGCGACTCCGGCACGTCGCCGGCGACGATGCGCTGGGCCAGGCCCTCGACCACCGCGGTCTTGCCGACGCCCGGCTCGCCGATCAGCACCGGGTTGTTCTTGGTCCGGCGGGAGAGTACCTGGACGACCCGGCGGATCTCCTGGTCCCGGCCGATCACCGGGTCGAGCTTGCCGTCCCGGGCGGCCTGGGTCAGGTCGGTGCCGTACTTCTCCAGCGCCTTGTAGGTGCCCTCCGGATCCGGAGAGGTCACCCGGCCGCTGCCGCGCACGTCCTTGAAGGCGGCGAGCAGGTCCTTCGCCGTCGCGCCCTGCCGCGCCAGCAGTTCGGCGACCGGCCCGCCCTCGGCGGCCAGGCCGACCATCAGGTGCTCGGTGGAGACGTACTGGTCGTCCAGGTCGTCGGCGCGCTTGCCGGCCTCGGTGAGCACCGCGAGGGTGTCCCGGGAGAGCTGCGGCGCGGCGACCGTCGAGCCCATCGCGCTGGGCAGGGCGGCCAGCTGGCGGCGGGCCTCCGCGTCGATCCGGGTGACGTCCGCCCCGACCGCCTCCAGCAGCGGCCGGGCGATGCCCTCGGGCTGCTCCAGCAGGGCGATCAGGATGTGCACCGGCTTGACGTCCGGGTTCCCGGCCGCGCCCGCCTGCCGGATCGCGGCGGACAGGGCGTCCTGCGTCTTGGTGGTGAACTTGCTGGCGTCCACTGCTGGGGGGTCCTCCCTCGTCGTCCTTCAACGCTGCTACGTACAGCATGCACTAAGTTGAGTCTATTCCGCTCAAGTTCTTACGCCCGTTCCGCGCGTTCCACCCGTTCCACCCGTTCCGCCCGGGGCGGCCGCTGCGCGCGGGGCGTCCGGCGGGTCAGCCCCAGCAGCTCCCGGGCCGGCCCGCTCGGCCGCTGCCCGGCTGGCCACACCGCGCGCAGCGGCCGTCGCAGGTCCAGCCCCTCGGCCAGCGGCACGGCCACCAGCCGCCGGACGGCCAACTCCTCCACCACCGCCAGCTCGCTCAGGCAGACCGGCCCGGCCCCGGTCATCGCCGCCGCCTTCAGCGCGGTGGACGAGGCCAGCTCCAGCCGGGGCCGCACCGCGCCCCCGTACGGCGCCAGCGCCATCTCCAGCACCTCCCGGGTGCCCGAGCCCGACTCGCGCAGCACCAGCGGGGTGGCGGCCAGCTCCGGCCCGGTCAGCGGCGCCCGGCGGCGCGCCCACGGGTGGCCGGGCGCCACCACGACCACCAGCCGGTCCGCCGCCACCACCGCGCCGGCCAGCCCGGGCGGGGTGGACGGGCCCTCGACGAAGCCGAGGTCGGCTTCCCCGGCCAGCAGGTGCCCGGCGACCTCCGCCGAGTTCGCCGTCCGCAGCGTCACCGCCGTGCCCGGACTGGCCTCGGCCAGGGCCAGCAGCCAGCCCGGCATCAGGTACTCGGCGACGGTCAGGCTGGCCACCACCCGCAGCTTGGCGTCCCGCCGCTCGCGCAGCGCGTCGATCCCGGCGTCCAGCGCCTGCGCCGCCTCCACCACGTGCCCGGCCCACTCGACCACCAGCCGACCCGCCTCGGTCGGCCGGCTGCCCCGGGGCGAGCGCTCCAGCAGCGGGACGCCGATCTGCCGCTCCATGCCCTTGATCCGCGCGCTGGCGGTCGGCTGGCTCACGCCCAGTTCGGCCGCGGCCCGCCCGACGCTGCCCAGCCGGGCCACCGCGAGCAGCAGTTCCAGGGCGCCGAGCTCGGGGACGCGGGGGGAGAGGGCCATAGGTCCAGGCTATGTCCTCATAGAACCCGGGGCGCTACCGGAGCCCGGCGCGGGGCGGCACGGTGGAACCATGTCCACCCTGGCCGATGCCCGCCCGCTCACCCGCCCCTCCCGTTCCTCCCGCCCCTCCCGTTCCCCGCTGGGTGCCCGCCTCGACCTCGCCCAGCTCGGCCCCAACTGGTACGCCGCCGTCATGGGCACCGCGATCCTGGGCAACGGCGCGGCCGTCCTGCCGCTCCGGCTGCCCGGGCTGATCGGCTTCGGCGAGGTGATGTGGGCGCTCGGACTCGCGGCCCTGCTGGTGCTGGGCGCGGCCCGGCTGGTCCACCTCACCCGGCACCGCGAGGCCGCCCGCACCCAGCTGCTGGACAACCCGGCCACCGCCGTCTTCTACGGCTGCCCGCCGATGGCCCTGCTCTCGGTCGGCCTCGGCACCCTGCTGCTCGGCTCCCGGGTGATCGGCACCGGCCCCGCGGTCGCCGTCGACGCCGTGCTGTGGGGCGTCGGCACCCTGTACGCGCTGGCCGTCGCCGGCGGCATCCCGTACCTGATGATCACCCGGCACCCGGTTTCCGCCCTGGAAGCCAACCCGACCTGGCTGCTGCCGGTGGTCGCCCCGCTGGTCGCCTCCGCCACCGGCCCGGCCCTCGTCCCGCACCTGCCGGCCGGGCTGCCGCAGCAGGCCATGCTGTACGCCTGCTGGGCCCTCTTCGGGATCGGCCTGCTGGCCACCCTGGTGCTGCTGCCGGTGGTCTTCACCGGGCTGTTCCACAGCAAGCTGCCCACCCTGGTGCTCACCCCCTCGCTGTTCCTGGTGCTCGGCCCGCTCGGCCAGTCCGTCACCGCCGTCCACCAACTCGCCGACGCCGCCCGCCCGGTGCTGCCCGCGCTGGCCCCCGCCATGCTCCCCTTCGCGGAGCTGTACGGCGTCGCGGTGCTCGGCGTCGCGATGCTCTGGCTGGCCGTCGCGCTCACCGCCAACCTGCGCGCCCGCCGGGCCGGCATGCCGTTCGCGATGACCTGGTGGGCGTACACCTTCCCGATCGGCACCTGCGTCACCGGCGCCTCCGCGCTCGCCCGGCACACCGGGTTCGGCGGCTTCACCGCGATCGCCGCCGGGCTCTACCTGCTGCTGGCCACCGCCTGGGTGCTCGCCGCCGGCGGGACCGCCGCCGGGCTCGCCCGGGGACGCCTGCTGGGGCGTGCCTGACTCCTCCCGCGGCACGCCGCCGTTGCAGGAACCCGCACCCGCGGCCCGACCGCGCACGGCCGACCGACCGTACGGGCGGTGACCACCCGGGCACCGCGCTGGCCTCGGCCTTTACCGGAACCCGGCCCGCCGCTCGACCCCTCCCGCCGTACCCGTCGTGCAGATAGCTGCAATTGCGCGAACCTGCACTCGGGCGACACTTGTTCACCGGCCGTCACGCTGTGAGGGTGGAGTCACGCCAGGCCGTCCGGGCACCGCAGCCCGATGGTGGCGACTTGCTCTTCGGAACTGACCACGGGTGCAACGTCCCGCACGCGTGAAACGGGGGGGAAGAGCGCCGGCCGGGGCGCCATGTGTGGTGATGGCCCCCGGAACCGGAGCCGTCGAGGCGTTGCTGCTCCGCCTCGACGGAAGCGCCTGGGCACGGGCGTGGCGACGTCGGCCCCCAGGACACCCCGGAGTGCGACGGCACCCGGGCCCCGGGGGCCGACGTCGAGCCCGGTACCGTGACCGCCGAGCCCCGCGCCCGACGGCGCGGGCGCGGCGACGAGGGAGAAGCATCCGGCAGGGAGTGTGCGACGTGACGGCGGAACCGGCGGTCGCGCCGCAGCACGGACAGCCACCGGGCGAGGAACCCGACGAGGCCGCCCGGCAGCTGTACCTGGCGATCCTCGCCCGGGGCGGCCGCATCCCGTTCACCGACACCCAGGACACCGGCCAGGCCGCGCTCCAGCAGCTCGTCGACCTCGGCCTGCTCATCGCCAACCCGATGGACCACTGCTACACCGCCGTCAGCCCGCGCTCCGTCACCGACCGCCTGGGCGCCGAACTCCGCAGCGAGGCGACCAGGCTGCTGGTCCGCGCGGAGAACCTCCCGGGCGCCCTCGACGGCCTCACCCGCGCCTACGACGCGATGCCCCGGCCCTCCGGCCGGGCCGGCGGCGCCGTCCACGTCGAGGGCCACGTCCACATCCGCCAGCGGATCTCCCAGCTCGCCTCCGACTGCCGCTCCGAAGTCCTCGCCGCCCAACCCGGCCACCGCCCCGCCGGCACCCTGCAAGTCGCCCTCCTCCAGGACCTCCACCTGCTCCAGCGCGGCTGCTCCCTGCGCACCATCTACCAGCCCGTCGCCCTCGCCGACCCGCCCGCCCTCGCCTACGTCGAAGAGGTCACCCAGCACGGCTCCCTCATCCGTGTCCTCGACGAGCCGTTCCAGCGGCTGCTCGTCTTCGACCGCACCGTCGCCGTGATCTCCGCCAACGACGACAACAGCACCGCCGCCTTCATCACCGACCCGGCCGCCATCACCTTCCTGGTCGGCGCCTTCGAACGCGACTGGGCCCGCGCCGAAACCGCCGAAACCTCCGCCGCCCTCGGCCCCACCCGCACCGTCCCCGACCGGGTCGGCCGGCTCCTCGCCCGAGGCCTCACCCAGCGCGCCGTCGCCACCCGCCTCGGCCTCAGCGAACGCACCGTCGCGGCCCACATCTCCCGCCTCCGCGACCGCCACGGCGCCCAGACCCTCTTCCAACTCGGCTGGCTGATGAGAGGCGCCCGCGATGACCGATGAACCCGGCCCCGCCGAGCGGGCCCCAGCCGACCGGCCCGCCCCGCGCCCGCACCCTCTTCCCCCTCGGCGGGCGGCTCCGGGGGGATCCCCATGACCGACCCGTCGACCTCCCCCCTGCCCGACGACGCCGCCCGGGCGCTGTACCTCGCCGTCGTCGGCAACGGCGGCATCCTCCGGGCGGCCGACCTGACTCCGGGTGACGAACCGGTCCTGGGGCGGTTGCTCGACCTCGGACTGGTCGTCCCGAGGGTCGAGGACGCGGCCTACGCCGCGGTGAACCCGCGTGTCGTCATCGGCCGGATCGGGTCCGAACTGCGTTCCGTGGGTGGCGAACTGCTGGCCAGGGCGGACGAAGCGCCCGAGCGGTTCGCCGAGTTGGCGCAGGCCTTCGACGTCACGCCGCGCCACCCCGAGTGCTCCGTCGATGTCACGTACGTGCACGGCTTCGAACAGATCCGCCTGCGCCTGGCCCAACTCGACGCCGAGTGCTCGCAGGAGATGCTGTCCGCCCAGCCCGGCGGTGCCCGGCCCGTCGAGGGGCTCCCGGACGCCCTCGACCGGATGCGGCGGCTCGCCGAGCGCGGCGGCACCGTCCGGGGCATCTACGAGCCGGCGGCGGCCGCAGACCCGGCGACCGCCGCCTTCGCCGCCGCGTCCGCCGAGATCGGCTGCCGGTACCGGGTGCTGGGCGAGCCGTTCCGGCGGGTCCTGATCTACGACCGGAAGGTGGCCGTCATCCCCGCCGCGTCCGACAACAGCCGCGCGGCCTTCGTCGAGGACCCGGTGGTGGTCGACTTCATGGCCGACGCCTTCGAACGCGACTGGCAGCGCGCCGCCCGGGTCCGCTGGTCCCGTGGCCCGGAAGCCACCGAACCAGCCGATTCCCTGCCCGACCAGGTCGGCCGTTTCCTCGCCCAGGGCCTCACCCAGCGCGCCATCGCCACCCGCCTCGGCCTGAGCGAACGCACGGTGGCCGGCCACATCGCCCGGCTGCGCGAACTGTACGACGCCGAGACGCTCTTCCAACTCGGCTGGCAGCTCCGGTCGGCGGCCGACGCCGCCCGTCGGCGGGTGCCGTGATGCACGGGCGCGGCGCCGAGCGGCCCGACCAGGCCGCACACGACCTGTACCTGCGCATCCTCCGGCGCGGCGGCTGGATCGACCGGGCCGAGGTGGCCGACGCCGACCGACCGGCCCTGGAACACCTGCTCGCGCTCGGGCTGCTGCTCGCCCGGCCCGAATCCGACGTCTGCACCGCCGTCAACCCGCGGACGGTCGGCGACCGGATCAGTGCCGAGCTCCGGGCCGAAGGCACCCGGCTGCTCGTCCAGGCCGCCCAACTCCCGCAGGCCCTCGACGACCTGACCAAGGCCTACGACACGGCCCCGCGCCCGACCGACCGCGCCGGTACGGTGCATCACGTCCAGGGCCTCGGCGCGGTCATCCGGCGGTTCACCGAGGTGGAGGCGGCCTGCCGCCAGGAGATCCTCGTCGCCCAGCCCGGCCGGCCCCGCCACGCCCACCAGTTGGAGGAGGCCCTGGAACGGATCGGCCGGTTCTGCGGCCGGGGCGGCCGGATCCGGGTGATCTACGCACCCGGCGCCGTCCGGGACCAGGCGACCGCCGACCACACCGCCCGCGGCACCGAACTGGGCGCCCGCTTCCGGGTCCTGGCCGAGCCGTTCCGCCACCTGCACATCTTCGACCGCCGGATCGCCGTGCTCCAGTCCGCCGACGACCTCCGGAGCGCGACCTTCATCGAGGATCCGGCGACCGTCGACCATTTCCTGGCCGTGTTCGAACGGGACTGGGCCCGCTCAGGCCGCCTCCTCTGGAGCGCCGACCAGGCGTCCGCTCCCGAGTCGACGGCCCACGAGCAGGTCGGCCGGCTCCTCGCCCAGGGCCTCACCCAGCGCGCCATCGCCGGGCGCCTCGGCCTCAGCGAGCGGACGGTGGCCGGCCACATCGCCCGGCTGCGCGAACTGCACGACGCGGAGACGCTGTTCCAGCTGGGCTGGCAGCTGCGGGGCGCCCGGACGGGGGAGCCCGATGGGTGAGCGCTGTTCAGCCGGTGGCGGCGCTGGTCGGCCAGTAGCCGGCCCGGCCGACGACGGGGGGCTGCTGCCGGGGGACGTTGAACTGCTCACCGGGGGCGGTCCAGAAGCCCTCGCGCAGGGACAGCGCCATGCCGGCCCAGTCGAGCGCGGTCTCCACGGTGTGGTTGAGGGCCTCCTGCGACCAGGTGTCGTCGAAGACCAGCGGCAGGACGGGGGCGACCTGCTCGATGGTGGCGATCAGCGGGTTGTGCGTGATGGCCTCGTCGACGAGGAGGACGATCGGCTTCCGCAGCGCCGACGCCCACCCCAGCTCCAGGCTCACCCCGGCCGACAGCGGCGCCCCGACGTAGGCGAACACGAGGTCCGCGGACTGCAGGGCCCGGAAGTCGGACGGCACCCGGGGCTCCGGCGCCTGCCCGGCGACGGTCCAGGCATCACTGTGGTGCGCGCTGTACACGGCGGCACCGCTGCGGAGCAGGGTGGTACGGAGCGTCGTCAGCCGCGTCCGGCTGGCGAGCGTCACCACACTGTCCGCGGGCCCGGTCAGCCGCATCAGCGGCGCGGCCAGGAACACACGCGCACGCCGGCCCTCGGGGGTCTGTCCGGCGTGCTCTCGCAGGTAGGGCTCACTCATTGTCGACTCCGGGGATAGGTGCCAACCAGGCCGATCGCCCCGTTGGGTGGTGACTATCGGAATGCTGCTGTGCATTCGTTGTGGTCGAAACGAACTAGTCATGGACATGTTGTTTGTGGTGTCCCCGTCTTCCCCCTCCCGCGAGAGGGGTTGGGGAGTGCACTGATCGTCTCTGTCGACCGTCGCCACCGTCCACAGAGCCGTGGTGTCATCTCGATGCCTGGCAGAGAGATGACGCACTGGGGTAGCAGGCCCCCTGGCTTCCGGCATGGGCTTGCGGCATTATGTGGCAGGTTGTTCGAAACAATGGCTGGGTACCCGCGTCAAGTCTTAAACAAAGAGAGGGGGCACCATGTCTCGGATACGCCGGGTGGTGCGGTTTGTCCTGGTTCCAGTCGTTGTGGGTCTGGCGCTTTTCATCAGCAGCGGTTCGAGTCCGGCCGACGACACGATCTGGAACATCGGGGTTTCCCACGATGCGGCAGCGCCGAAGACCATGGCGCTGGCCAATGACACGATCTGGAACTGAGACCGCCGCGACGCTTGGTCAGTGATAGCTGTCGGAGTCGGTCGGAACGCTGTTCCTGGCCAATGCGTACCCGAGTTGGAAGAGCGACTCGACATTGTGCTCGTCGCGCATCTCGGCCAGGTGCCGCGCGAGCGTCCTTTCACTGATGCCGAGTCTGCGGGCGATCACCCGGTGGTTCACGCCTTCGAGCATGAGGTCGATGATCGTCTGCCGCATCCCGGAGACCACCTGCTGCGGAACGGCGCGCGCGCCGTCGAAGTCCAGCGCCCGGCTCCAGTTCCGCTCGAAGATCTCGCTGATCAGGTAGCTGATGACGGCCCGATCGTGCACGAAGGCAGCCAGATTGAGGTCCTCGGCGATGGGGATGACCGCGATTCGGCGATCGATGACGATCAATCGCGTGTAGGGCTCCTCCAGCGTCCGGAACCGCCCGCCGGCCTTGGTTATCGTGGCCACGTATTCCCTGGTGGGAGCGTGGTACCGGGTGCTCGGGTGGTAGATCGTCCTGAGCGTGATGCCCAGGCGGAGGGCTTCGAGGTCGCGGGTGAGGATGCCGGTGAGCGCCTCCGACGGGCGCGGCCCGCCGGGTTGGGCGGCGAGGATCTCCTCCGAGGCGCTGGCGACGATCTGCTGCACCCGCTGGTTGATCAGCACCTTCCCCCGCACGTACTCGATCGCGCCGCCGGCCTGCTCCGGTGAGTGGTAAGCGGCCGTCAGGTCGTGGAGATCGGTGGCGAGGGCCGACGCGCGGGTGAGCAGGTCGAGCGCCTGGCGCTGCCAGGTCACGGAGAGGCTCTCGGACAGCTGCTGGGGGTCGACCGCGACGAGGACACCGGGCTCGTCGGTGTCGGCGACCAGAAGGCCTATGGCCACCAACTCCTCCTGGGCCCCGCCCGCCCTGGCGAGGTCGGAGTCCTTCGGAAGCCGTCCGTTCTCGCGGATGACCGCCAGATACAACTCCCGCGCTTCTTTCGAGAGGACGGAGGGCCCAATCGCGGCGGTACTGGGCTGTTCTCGTCCACTCATCTGCGGGCTCCTTGCCGTGGCCGTGTCTGCACTACCTGCCGGGCACCAATACCGGAATCGCAGTGCAGCATGCCAGATCGGGTGGCATCGGTGAGGGCGGCCAGATTTGTTCGACAGCACTCTCTCACCACGATCAAGCCGCCGGCACCCCCCGGGTGGAGGGGAGCCGGCGGCCGGAGGTGTTCAGCCAAGTCTCAGCGTTTGGGGCGCCAGACGACCAGGGCGCTGGACTGGGTGGGGGGCTGGTAGGGGACGAGGTCGCGGCGGTAGGAGGCGTGGACGGCGGCCTCGCGCTGCTGGAGGGCGCTGGTGGCGCCTTCGAGGGAGTCGACCAGTTCGCCGATGCGGGACTGGAGCGCGGTGACCTGGTTCTCCAGCTCGATGATCCGCTTGATGCCGGCCAGGTTGATGCCCTCGTCCTGGGAGAGCCGCTGGACCTCGCGCAGCTGCTGGATGTCGCGCGCGGAGTAGCGGCGGCCCCGGCCGGCGGTGCGGTCGGGGCTGACCAGACCGAGGCGGTCGTACTGGCGGAGGGTCTGCGGGTGCAGGCCGGAGAGCTCGGCGGCGACGGAGATGACGTACACCGGGGTGTCCTCGGTGAGGACGTACTGCGGCGGGGCGGTGGGCCGCCGGGTGCGGCGGCCGTCGCCGGGCAGGCCGGAGCCGATGCCGGGCAGGCCTTCACCGATGCCGGGGCCGATGGGGCTGTCGGGGATCATCTGGTCGTCACGCTCCCTTCGCCGCCCGGAACAGGGCGGCTCGTGGGTCGTCGGAGGCGGTGGCCTCGCGGTACTGCTCCAGGGCGTTCAGCGCGTCCCCGGTGACGTGCCGCGGCACCACGACCTCGACGGTGACGAGGAGGTCGCCGCGGGTGCCGTCCTTGCGGGTGGCACCCTTGCCGCGGGCGCGCATGGTGAGGCCGTTGGCGCTGCCGGGGGGCAGCTTCAGCTTCACGGCGGGCCCGTTCAGCGTGGGCACCTCGATGGTGGCGCCGAGGGTGGCCTCGGGGAAGGTGACGGGGACGGTGACGGTGAGGTTGTCCCCCTTGCGCCCGAAGACGGGGTGCGGGCCGACGTGCACGGTGACGTAGAGGTCGCCGGGCTGTCCGCCGCGTTCGCCCTGGGCGCCCTTGCCCTTGAGCCGGATGCGCTGGGCGTCCTGGACGCCGGCCGGGATGCGGACCTGCATGGTGTGGGCGGAGCTGGCCCGGCCGCTGCCGTGGCAGTCGACGCACGGGTCGTCGACGATCATGCCGCGCCCGCGGCAGTCCTTGCACGGCTCGGAGAGCGCGAACGCGCCCTGGCCGCGGCTGACGGTGCCGGCGCCGACGCAGGTCGGGCAGACCCGCGGGGTGGTGCCGGACTTGGCGCCGGTGCCGTTGCAGCTGCGGCAGGGGGCCTGGCTGGTCATCCGCAGCGGGACGGTCGCACCGTCGACGGCCTCGTCGAAGGCGAGGGTCACCTCGGTCTCGACGTCGGCGCCGCGCCGGGGCTGGGCCTGCCGGCCGCCGCCGCGGTTGAAGAGCCCGCCGAAGACGTCGCCGAGCCCGCCGCTGCCGGTGTTCTGGCTGCCGCTGAAGAGGTCGCCGAAGTCGAAGTTGTAGCTGCCGTTGCCCTGGCCGGGTCCGCCGGCCCGGAAGCCGCCGTTGGCGAAGAGGCTGCGGGCCTCGTCGTACTCCTTGCGGCGCTTCTCGTCGGACAGGACGTCGTAGGCCTCGGAGATGTCCTTGAAGCGTTCCTCGGCCTTGACGTCACCCTTGTTGGCGTCCGGGTGGAACTCGCGCGCGAGCTTGCGGTAGGTCTTCTTGATCTCGGCGGCGGTGGCGTCCTTGGGCACGCCGAGGACCTTGTAGTAGTCCTTCTCCACGTAGTCCTTGCCACTCATGCGTCCACCTCGCTCCGCTCGGCAGCCGCTCCGCGCAACACGCGCCTTTCAACGATTCGTTTTTCAACGATTCGCTCGCTGCGCTTGCTCATAGCTGCCGCCACCTCCCGATGTCCATCGTCGCTGCGCTGTCAACAGCCGCTTCACCGGGCGCTGTTGACAGCGCGCTGCGGAGCCGGCCGCCGTACTGGCCGGCGTACGACTCCGCAGCGCACTGGTTGTCAGCTGTCACAGGTTGTCAGCTGTCCGAACCACCGTCGGACTTGTCCGCGTCCCCGGACTTCGCCTCGCCGTCGGGCGCGGCCGTGGTCTGGGTGCCCGGCTGGGGCTCCGCGACGGCGACCATGGCGGGGCGGATGATCCGCTCGCCGATGCGGTAGCCGGGCTGGAGGATCTGCACACAGGTGTCCTCGGTGACGTCCGAGGAGTAGCTGTGCATCAGCGCCTCGTGCATGGTCGGGTCGAAGGGCTCGCCCTCCTTGCCGAACTGCTGGAGGCCCAGCTTGGCGACGACCGTCTCCAGGGACTCGGCGACGGACTTGAAGCCGCCGGTGACCTCGCCGTGCTCGCGGGCGCGGCCGATGTCGTCGAGCACCGGGATCAGGGACTCCAGGATGTTGGAGACCGCGATCTCGCGGACCGTCAGCCGGTCGCGCTCGACCCGCTTGCGGTAGTTCTGGTACTCGGCCTGCAGGCGCTGCAGGTCGGCGGTGCGCTCGGCCGACTCCCGCTTGGCAGTGGCGAGTTCGTCGGAGCCCGCACCGGAGCCGGAGTCGGCGGCGCCGGCTGCGGCGGCCTCCTCGGCGGCCTTGATCACAGCCTCGTCGGCGGCGGAGTCGTCGCCGGGCTTGCCGCCCTGCGGCTTGTCCGTCATGCCGCACCGCCCTTGGGCTTCTCGTCGTCCACGATCTCGGCGTCGACGACGTCGTCGTCCTTGGCCTGGGTGGACTCGCCGGCCGGGGCGGCGGCGTCGGCGTTGGCGTACAGCGCCTGGCCGAGCTTCTGCGCGGTGGTGGAGACCTTCTCCGAGGCTTCGCGGATCTTCGCGATGTCCTCGCCCTTCAGGGCCTCCTTGAGCTCGCCGATGGCGGTCTCGACCTCGGCCTTGACGTCGGCGGGGAGCTTGTCGGTGTTGTCGGCGATGAACTTCTCGGTCGAGTAGACGAGCTGCTCGGCGGAGTTGCGGGTCTCGACGGACTCGCGGCGCTTGTGGTCCTCCTCCGCGTACTGCTCGGCCTCGCGCATCATGCGCTCGATGTCGTCCTTCGGCAGCGCGGAGCCGCCGGTGACGGTCATCTTCTGCTCCTTGCCGGTGCCGAGGTCCTTCGCGCCGACGTGCATGATGCCGTTTGCGTCGATGTCGAAGGTGACCTCGATCTGCGGCAGGCCGCGCGGCGCCGGCGGCAGGCCGGTCAGCTCGAACATGCCCAGCTTCTTGTTGTACGCCGCGATCTCGCGCTCGCCCTGGTAGACCTGGATCTGCACGGACGGCTGGTTGTCCTCGGCCGTGGTGAAGATCTCGGAGCGCTTGGTCGGGATCGTGGTGTTGCGCTCGATCAGCTTGGTCATGATGCCGCCCTTGGTCTCGATGCCGAGGGACAGCGGGGTGACGTCGAGCAGCAGGACGTCCTTGACCTCGCCCTTGAGGACACCGGCCTGGAGCGCGGCGCCGATGGCGACGACCTCGTCCGGGTTGACGCCCTTGTTGGCGTCCTTGCCGCCGGTCAGCTCGCGGACGAGCTCGGCGACGGCGGGCATGCGGGTCGAGCCGCCGACCAGGACGACGTGGTCGATCTCGGAGAGCGAGATGCCGGCGTCCTTGATCACGTTGTGGAACGGGACCTTGCAGCGCTCCAGCAGGTCGGAGGTGAGCTGCTGGAACTGGGCGCGGGTGAGCTTCTCGTCCAGGTGCAGCGGGCCCTCGGCGGAGGCCGTGATGTAGGGCAGGTTGATCGAGGTCTCGGAGGACGAGGACAGCTCGATCTTGGCCTTCTCGGCGGCCTCGCGCAGACGCTGCAGGGCCATCTTGTCCTTGGACAGGTCGACGCCGTGGCCGGCCTGGAAGACCTTGACCAGGTGGTCGACGACCTTCTGGTCCCAGTCGTCACCACCGAGGTGGTTGTCACCGTTGGTGGCCTTCACCTCGACGACCCCGTCGCCGATCTCCAGCAGGGAGACGTCGAAGGTGCCGCCGCCGAGGTCGAAGACCAGGATGGTCTGGTCGTCCTTGTCGAGGCCGTAGGCCAGGGCGGCCGCGGTCGGCTCGTTGACGATGCGCAGGACGTTGAGGCCCGCGATCTCACCGGCCTCCTTGGTGGCCTGGCGCTCGGAGTCGGAGAAGTACGCCGGAACGGTGATGACGGCGTCGGTGACGGTCTCACCCAGGTAGGCCTCGGCGTCCCGCTTCAGCTTCTGCAGCACGAAGGCGCTGATCTGCTGCGGGTTGAAGTCCTTGCCGTCCAGGTTGATCTTCCACCCGGTGCCCATGTGGCGCTTGACCGAGCGAATGGTGCGGTCGACGTTGGTGACCGCCTGACGCTTGGCCACCTCGCCGACCAGGACCTCGCCGTTCTTCGCGAAAGCGACGACGGACGGCGTGGTCCGCGCGCCCTCGGCGTTCGTGATGACGGTGGGCTCGCCACCCTCCAGAACGCTGACGACCGAGTTCGTCGTACCGAGGTCGATGCCGACCGCGCGTGCCATCGTAAATACCTCCACGGAAGAGTTGAGCTTTACAGGCTCAAGGATGCATGACCGGATGGGTGTCGTCAACAGGGATGAGTCGCCACCGCTCAACTTTGCTGAGCGGTCTCCTTCCCGCGGCCGCGGCGACTTCCCGTGGCCTTGGTCGTGGCCGTGGCCGTGGCCGTGGTCGCCGGCCGCGGCGCGTGTGGCGCCACGTGACTGCCGCCATAGCTTGGGAACCTTCTGGAGGACTGGTGGTGGGCGGTAATGTCCGGGCCGTCGGCCCAGAAAGTTACCGGCGAGTACAATCCCTTCCACGCAAGACCGTTCAAAGACCGCTCAACAGCAAGCCGCAGGAGACGGAGAGCCGATGCAGCTAGCAGCGATCGTCATCTCGCTGGTCACGTTCGTGATCGGCACCGCGCTCGCCGCCCGTGCGGCGCTGTACATCTACAAAGTGGTACGGACCGGCCAGCCGGACCCCACCCGCTTCGGTCAGCCCGCCCAGCGGGTGAAGACCGTCGCGGTCGAGTTCGTCGGACACACCCGGATGAACCGCTGGGGGATCGTGGGCATCGCCCACTGGTTCGTCGCGGTCGGCTTCTTCAGCCTGGTGCTGACCATCGTCAACGCCTTCGGCCAGCTCTTCGACGCCGAGTTCGCGCTGCCGATCATCGGCCACTGGATGCTCTGGCAGCTCTTCGTCGAGCTCGTCGGCACCCTCACCACGCTGGGCATCGCGACGCTGATCGTGATCCGGCTGCTCAGCCTGCCGTCCCGGTCCGGCCGCAAGTCCCGCTTCGCCGGCTCGATCGCCTGGCAGGCCTTCTACGTCGAGTACACGATCCTCGGCATCGGCCTCTGCATCCTGATGCTGCGCGCCCTGGAGGGCGCCCTCAACGGCGTCGACTCGTACGGGCCCGAGCACCTGGTCTCGTACCCGCTGGTCTCCGCTTTCAGCGGCCTGTCGCACGGCACGCTGGAGAACCTGATCTACCTCTTCGCGATGCTGAAGATCTGCATCTCGTTCGCGTGGGCGACCACCATCGGCATCAACCCCTCGATGGGCGTGGCCTGGCACCGCTTCCTCGGCTTCTTCAACATCTACTTCAAGCGCGAGGAGGACGGCGGCACCGCGCTCGGCGCCCTGCGTCCGATGACCAGCGGCGGTCAGCCGATCGACTTCGAGGACCCGGCCGACGACGCCGTGTTCGGCGTCTCCCAGGTCGAGCACTTCTCCTGGAAGGGCATCCTCGACTTCTCCACCTGCACCGAGTGCGGCCGCTGCCAGTCGCAGTGCCCCGCCTGGAACACCGGCAAGCCGCTCTCGCCGAAGCTGCTGATCATGGGCCTGCGCGAGCACGCCTTCGGCAAGGCGCCCTACCTGCTGGCCGGTGGCGGCAAGGACATGGAGGGCGAGGAGAAGGCCACCGCCGAGCAGCTCAAGGACGTCCCGGCGGCCGCCCTGGCCGAGGCCGAGCGCCCGCTGATCGGCACCGCCGAGGAGAACGGCGTCATCGACCCGGACGTCCTGTGGTCCTGCACCACCTGCGGCGCCTGCGTCGAGCAGTGCCCGGTGGACATCGAGCACATCGACCACATCGTCGACATGCGCCGCTACCAGGTGATGATCGAGTCCTCGTTCCCGACCGAGGCCGGGACGATGCTCAAGAACCTGGAGAACAAGGGCAACCCGTGGGGCATGGCCACCAAGGCCCGCCTGGACTGGGTCAAGGAGCTCAAGAAGGAGACCGGCATCGAGGTGCCGGTGATCGGCGAGGACATCGACCCCGCCGAGGTCGAGTACCTCTACTGGGTCGGCTGCGCCGGCGCCCTGGAGGACCGCGCCAAGAAGACCACCAAGGCCTTCGCCGAGCTGCTGCACACCGCGGGCGTGAAGTTCGCCATCCTCGGCAAGGAGGAGTCCTGCACCGGTGACTCCGCCCGCCGGCTGGGCAACGAGTTCCTCTTCCAGATGCTCGGCGCGCAGAACGTCGAGACGCTGAACGCGGCCCTGGAGGACGCGCCGGTCAAGCGGATCGTCGCCACCTGCCCGCACTGCTTCAACACCATCGCCAACGAGTACCCGCAGCTGGGCGGCCACTTCGAGGTCATCCACCACACCCAGCTGCTGCAGCACCTGATCGACGAGGGCAAGCTCGTCCCGGTCAACCCGGTCGAGGGCCTGATCACCTACCACGACCCCTGCTACCTGGGCCGCCACAACAAGGTCTACAGCCCGCCGCGCGAGATCATGGACAAGGTCCCCGGTCTGCGCCAGCAGGAGATGCACCGGCACAAGGAGCGCGGCTTCTGCTGCGGCGCCGGCGGTGCCCGGATGTGGATGGAGGAGCGCATCGGCAAGCGGATCAACACCGAGCGCGTGGACGAGGCGCTGTCCCTCAACCCGGACATCGTCTCCACCGCCTGCCCGTTCTGCCTGGTGATGCTCTCCGACTCGGTCAACGGCAAGAAGAACGAGGGCGCCGCCAAGGAGCACCTGAAGGTGGTCGACGTCGCCCAGCTGCTGCTCGACTCGGTGAGGGCGACCCCGCCGGCCGCCGCCGAGGAGCCTGCGACGGTGGACGCGTAGCGTCCTCTGTTCGACAGTTCTGCTACAACTGCCCGGCCCGGTGGTCGCCGCGAGAGCGCCCGCCGGGCCGGGCTTTTGGGGGGCCGGGACGGGCCGGACCGGGGGCGGGACCCGTAGGGGAGTGGTGCCAATCGCACGGCCGCCTGAGTGTCCGCCCGTTGGGAGGAAATACAGTAGGCGGCAGACCGGCCTCGCGCCGGTCGACCCGTTCCGGACGGCCGGACGGGTCCTGACCACCGACGGAGGTATCGGCCCGCCGGGCCGGGCCGCAGAGCACAAGGGGAACAGCGCAGACCATGACCGAGGCGATCATGCTGGTCGGTGGTAAGGGCACGCGACTGCGTCCGCTGACCACCCACACCCCCAAGCCCATGCTGCCGGTGGCGGGCGTCCCCTTCATCGCACACCAGCTGGCCCGCGCGGCCGCCGCCGGCGTCACCCGCGTCGTGCTGGCCACCTCCTACCTGGCCGAGGTCTTCGAGGACCACTTCCAGGACGGCACCCCGTACGGCATCGAGCTGGTCTACCTGACCGAACGCGAGCCGCTGGGCACCGGCGGCGCGATCCGCAACGCGGCGTCCGGGCTGACCTGCGGCCCCGACGAGCCCGTGCTGGTCTTCAACGGCGACATCCTCTCCGGCGTCGACATCGCCGCCCTGCGCGACGGCCACGTGGCCGCCGGGGCCGACGTCACCCTGCACCTCACCCGGGTCGAGGACCCGCGCGCCTTCGGCCTCGTCCCGACCGACGCGAACGGGCGGGTGCTGGAGTTCCTGGAGAAGCCGGAGACGCCCGAGCAGATCGTCACCGACCAGATCAACGCCGGCTGCTACGTCTTCACCCGGTCCGTCATCGACCGCATCCCGGCCGGCCGCGAGGTGTCCGTCGAACGCGAGACCTTCCCCGAGCTGCTGGCCACCGGCGCGCTGCTGCGCGGCGTCGTCGACACCTCGTACTGGCTCGACCTCGGCACCCCGGCCGCGTTCGTCCGCGGCTCGGCCGACCTGGTGCTCGGCAAGGTCGACTCCCCGGCCGTCCCCGGCCCGACCGGCGACGCCCTGCTGCTGCCCGGCGCCACCGTCCACCCCGGCGCGGTGCTCAGCGGCGGCACCGTGGTCTCCGCGAACGCGGTGGTCGAGGCCGGCGCGATCGTCGAGGGCAGCGTGATCCTGCCGGGCGCGGTGGTCGGCCCGGAGACCCTGGTCAAGGACTCCATCGTGGGCGCCTTCGCCACCGTCGGCGCCCGCTCGGCGCTGGACGGCGCGGTGATCGGCGACGGCGCGATCGTCGAGTCCGACAACGAGCTGCCGAACGGCATCCGGATCGCCTGCGGCACCCTGCTGCCGGTCGGCGCGGTCCGCACCTCGGCCGGCCCGGGCGGCTGCCCGGCCGGCACCGCCGCGGCCGCCGCGGTGCACGGGCCCTCGGTCAGCGCGCAGCGGTAGCAGGACGCCGGGCCGGGCCGCTGTCGCCGGGTCGCTGTAGCGCCGTCGGCGGGTCGCAGTGGCGCCGTCGGCGGATCGGCGGTGGCGCCGTCGGCGGCGGGATTTCGGCCGCGTTCGTCTCAGGCTCGCTGCAAACCGGCCCCGGCTCCGTCCAGGCCCCACGCGGATTGGGCCGGACGGGTACCGTCAGAGCGTGGCTGGTAATCGATACGACAGCGGGCAGGGCGCCGACCCCCACGGCGGGTGGGCGCCCCCTCCGCCGCCGGCGGGGCCCGGGGGGCACGGGCAGACGGACGGGCCGGAGTACTTCACGACCTCGCACCGGGGCGTGACCGACGGCCCCGACGGCACGCCCGGAGGCCCCGGCGCCCCGGGCCCGCAGGGCGGCTACGACCCGTACGCCGCCGACCGGCCCGGCGGCACCCGGGCCTTCCCGACCGGCGACCCGTACGCGCAGGAGCCGCCCCACCAGGGGTACTACGACCAGGGCCAGTACCCCGGGCACCCCGGCTACCCCGGGTACCCACAGGAGGGGTACGGCGCCGAGGGCTACGACCAGGGCTACGACCAGGGCGGACACCCGCAGGGCGACGGCTACGGCCAGGACGGCTACGGGCCGCAGCAGCAGCCGCCGTACGGCCAGGACAACGTCACCGTCTACCGGGCCGGCGGCCAGTCCGCCCCGCACGTCGCCGGGCCCCGCCCGCACTGGCGCGAACTGCTCATCGGCATCTTCCGCGCCCCCACCGCGACCTTCGACCGCGCCCGCGACCACCAGGTCTGGCTGCCCGCCCTCACCGTCTCGATGCTGTACGGCGCGCTCGCGGTGCTCGGCATCGGCCTGACCCACGACGACATCGTCGACTCGACCTTCACCGTCGCGCTGACCGGCATCGCCGCCGCCGCGATCGGCTTCGCCGTGGCCGGAGCGGTCTTCGGCGGCGTCACCTACGCGCTGGCCCGCCAGCTCGGCGGGGACGGCCCGTGGAAGTCGACGGTCGGCCTGGCCGCGCTGATCGGCTGGCTGACGGACGCGCCCCGGCTGCTGCTCGACCTGGTGCTGCCCTCGGGCAGCGCGGTCGTCCAGGTCGCCGGATGGGCCACCTGGGCGTTCTGCGCGTACCTGCTGACCAGCATGGTCCGGCGGGTGCACGACCTGCCCTGGGGCAAGGCGGCCGCCGCCTCGGCGGTGCAACTGCTCGCGCTGCTGGTGCTGATCAAGCTGCCGACCCTGGGCTGACGGCCGGAGGGCACAATGGTGGACGGATCCCGGTCAGGCCGGGCCCGTCCACCCTCTTCACCCCCTCAGCCTTCACCCCCCACCCCCTCACGCCCCCACCCCCTCACCCGTTCCACGTCACCGGAGCCAGGAATGACCCTCCCCACCACGCACGTCAGCTTCCCGGCCGGGGCGGTGACCGGCGAGTCGACGGTGATCGCGGTGCACCCGCTGGGGGACGGTCGGCACGCCGTCGTGACCGGGGCCACCCCGTTCCACCCGCTCGACCACACCTGGCCCGACCAGCCCGCGGACCTCGGCACCCTCACCGTCGACGGCACCGAGCTGGCCGTCGTCGACTGCCTCACCGGCGCCGTCGGCCCGGACGGCGGAACGCCGCTGGCCGGCGCCGACATCCCGGTCCGGCGCGGCGACGAGGAGTGGTCCTGGCTGGTCCTGCACGTCGTCGACACCGACCCCGGCGACCTCGTCGGGCGCACCGCCGTCCTCGCCGTCGACGCCGACCGCCGGGCCGCCCTCAGCGCCTCGCACAGCGGCTGCCACCTGCTCGCCCTCGCCCTCAACGAGGCCCTCGCGCCGCGCTGGCGCAAGGACCCGGGCCGCTCCGACGCCCTCGGCCACCCCGACTTCGACAGCCTCGCGATGGCCACCTCGGTGATGGACACCGAGGCCAGCACCGACACCTACCGGCTCGGCAAGTCGCTGAAGAAGAAGGGCTTCACGGCGGACGCCACCGACGAGCTCCCCGCTCTCGCGGACGCCTTGCCCGCCCTCACCGAGGCCGTCAACGCCCGGCTCGCCGCCTGGGTCGCCGCCGACGCCCCGGTCCGCATCGAGGTCCCCGGCCCCGAGCTCACCGCCCGCCGCCAGTGGCACTGCGAGCTGCCCGAGGGCGGCGCGCAGATCTTCTGCGGCGGCACCCACCTGCACCACCTCGGCGAACTCGCCGAACTCCGCACCGAACTGCGGCTCTCCGAGGACGGCACCGAACTGGTCGCCATCACCCGCCCCAAGCGGGCCTGAGCACCCGGGAAACGCGACGGGCGGCCGCCCCTCGTCCGTCATCGGCGAGGGTCGGCCGCCCGTACTGCGTGCGCTCCGCCCGGATCAGACGTCGGTGCGGTGGAAGTTCAGGAACGAACGGGACGGCGTCGGGCCGCGCTGGCCCTGGTAGCGCGAGCCGTACCGCTCCGAGCCGTACGGGTGCTCCGACGGCGAGGAGAGCCGGAACAGACAGAGCTGCCCGATCTTCATCCCCGGGTACAGCTTGATCGGCAGCGTCGCGACGTTCGACAGCTCCAGCGTCACGTGACCGTTGAAACCGGGGTCGATGAAGCCGGCCGTCGAGTGCGTCAGCAGGCCCAGCCGGCCCAGACTCGACTTGCCCTCCAGCCGGGACGCCACGTCGTCGGGCAGCGAGATGACCTCGTACGTCGAGGCCAGCACGAACTCGCCCGGGTGCAGGATGAACGCGTCGTCGCCCTCGGGCTCCACCAGCCGGGTCAGGTCCGGCTGCTCCTCGGAGGGGTCGATGTGCGGGTAGCGGTGGTTCTCGAACACGCGGAAGAAGCGGTCGAGGCGCACGTCGATGCTCGACGGCTGGATCATCGCCGGGTCGAACGGGTCGACGACGACCCGGCCCAGGTCGATTTCGGTCCGGATGTCCTTGTCAGAGAGCAGCACGCTTCGAGGTTACGTGCACGACAGGGCCCCGGACGAATCCGCCCGGGGCCCGTTCCGTCCTCGCGTCGACCGTCAGGCCAGGAACTCCGCGGCCTCCAGCCGCAGCGCCCGGTCCAGCTGCGGCGCCGACAGCTCCCGCACGTCGGCCAGCACCGAACTCCTCAGCCGCCCGCACTGCGGACAGCGGATCAGCCGCCCGGGCCCGAGCCGGCCCGGACCGAGGTTCTGCATCGGGAACGTGGTGGTGCTGAACAGGTGCCCCTCGGCACAACGAACGACGGCGCGCTGCTCCATCGATCCCCTTCCCATCCCTAACCCAGTACTCACCCGTACTCATCGCGCCCCGCGGGACCTCGCCCCGGGACAGCGTCACATTAGGGGATGCTCCGGACATTCCACACCGTGGCTCGCCGCCCCGAACCCACCCGCCGGAGGACTCGTACGCGGCCCACACAGTACGCCCCCCCTCCACCCCCGCCCGCCCCGCCACTCCCCGGGCGGGCCGTGCAACCACAGTCGCGAATGGGGTACAGTGACACTGGATTGAGCGGTCTCTGACGGCTCATCAGGCGGGCGTAGTTTAATGGTAGAACATGAGCTTCCCAAGCTTAGAGCGCGAGTTCGATTCTCGTCGCCCGCTCCAGCAGTAAAGCCCCAGGTCAACGGCCTGGGGCTTTCGTGTTGTCTGGACCAATTCGGGGTCGTCGTGCCAGATCCGCTCCAGAAGGTCGATCGGTGCGGTGTGCGGGCGGCGAAAGCCGGCTCGCCGGCCTGGCTTCCGAGGTCGTGAGTGGCGATCGGTGGTGCCAAGGGCTTCGGTGAGGTGCGCTGTGATCTCGGGCGGAGAGTCGGTGGCCCCGAGCGTGCTGGCGACGGTCGTGGCGGCTCGGTCGGCAGCTTGACATCCCCGAGGGGCTCGGCGGCTGTAGTGGCCGAATGTTCTGATCGGCGATCCCCCGTTGGGGGTCGGGATGCCGGGCGAGGCGCTTCGGTTTGCATCAGGCGAGCCGGGGGCGGAGCTATGCCCCTCGAAGCTTCCAGTCGTTTCGGATCTTGTGGTCCGTCCTGTCCCTGACGTGCGGCATTGCGGAAGCGGCGGGAAACCACGCTTTGGCGGGGTCGGCAGCTTCCGCGGATAGAGACCTGGCAAGGAAGAATCATTCGCAGTCGCTGCTGTGGCGAGCTTTACTCCACCGCAGTTCGAGATTTTCCAGCTGAGGTGAAGTCAAATAGGGAGTTCTGTCACCGCAGTTGACGATCTAAAGAGTGACCAGCTAGCGTCCAACGACACGACGAGACGTCAGAGGGGCGCTCGTGTAGGGGAGGGAACCCGTGTCCATCACCATGTTCACGAAGCCGGTCACCACCGGCTTCCCCATCCAGCTCTCGGTCGTCCGCGAGGACGTCATGGTGAACGCCGTCATCGACGGCGAGAACCTGCTCTACCTCGTCAATGACCCGGCGAAGGTGGAGGAGGACGCCAAGCGTGCCGTGAAGGCCGGCTATGAGACCGACCCTTACGCCCGCTTGCGCGCCGAGGTGCAGCGGCCCATAGGTACGGCAGGCAGCAAGAAGGCCAAGAACGTCGGCGAGTACGCGGACTACATTGCAGCCGGCTTGCGGGGGGACTTCGATAGTGCGTGGTCGGTGCCGCAGATCACCCTCTGGTCCCCCCGCCCGCTGAGCCGGGACGAGAGCGGTATGTGGCACCTGCCGATCCGTGACGGCCTCATCGCACTCGACGCAGAGACCCAGGTCACGGCGCTGCACCGGATCAAGAAGAACCCGGCGGCGTACGACCTCGAGGATTTCGACTTCGGTGAACTGAAGCTCTCCATTGAGATCTTCCACGGCATCAGCGTCATGGCCGCCCGGCAGATCTTCCACGACCGAAACCTCAAGGGTGTCCCGGTCGACAAGTCCCTGGCCATGTCCATGGACGGCCGCGACTTCGGCACCACGGTGACGCGCAAGTTGATGGAGTCGCTGACCGTGCCGTTCGGTGAGGGCACGGCTCCGCTGTCCAGCCTGATCCTCACAGGCAAGCGCCAGGTGTCGGACAAGGCCGCGGAGTGGATGACGATGTCTGTCCTGCGGACGCTCATTTCCACGGCCATGCTCGGCAAGGCCGGCATCCATGCCGCCTCGACCGGCATCGAGTACGAGGACATCCCCACCGACGGCAACAACAGCCGCCCCGAGCAGGCCGTCGTCCAGCGCGAGATCATGGAGACGGTCGGCCACTTCCTCCAGCAGAACGCCGAGCTGTTCCACGCCAAGACCGCCATCACTGCTCCTGCCGTCGTGGCCGGCCTCGGCGCGACCATGAGCCGCACCATGTCCTGGTCGACCGACCCGATGCCCGAGGGTGTCACCCTGGAAGCCCTCCTGGAGAACGTCCAGTGGGAGCGTGAGGCGAAGTACTGGAGTGGCATCGCTGCCAAGCCGACGCACACGGGCAAGATCAGCTGGGCCGGTGGTGCCCGTGACTCTGGCCACAAGGTCTATGACGCGCTGAACAACCTGGACAGCGAAACCGGCATGCAGATCCGCGGTCGTTTCTAGCTTGCAGGTAGCGGCGGATCCTCTCCAATCACGGTGGGGGAGGAGCCGCTTGGCGTCTTCGCAGCTTCTATGCGGATCGTCGGCGGATGCGGATGCGGATGCGGATGCGGATGCGGATGCGGATGCGGATGCCGACGACGGCGGCGAGGACGTTGCCGGTGTGGCGGAGGTCGTAGAAGCGGAGATGGTCGAGCCCCAGCTTCTTGCGGGTCCTGCGCCACTTGCGGCCGAAGGTCGAGCGGCGGAACGGGGCGCCGTGCCTGCCGATGAACAGAAGTCCCTCCTCTCCCTTCTGGGTGTACCAGCGCAGGTGCCGTTCGAACTCCGGGAAGAGCTCCCGAAAAGCGACTTGACCCGCCATGGGCGCACGGGAGGCCCGTCGTTTACCTCAAGGCCCCCCCGTACTTCCGACCGTGAGCATAGTTCCCGTCGGAAACCCGCCGTTAACATCCGTCCCCGGCCTCCGAATCCGAGGTCCATCGCCAGTTGCTCCTGCCAACTCGCCCTGGGCTTCGCGATGATCGGCTCTCGACGGACCGGACGGCGGCTCGTACAGGTGGTGCGGCGGTCGAATGCGGGTCCGGGCGGGGGCTTCACTCGATGGGGGGAAGCGTGGCGGCGGGGTCCCCTATGTCCCGATTGTCGGACGTGGGCGGGCGGGGCGCTCGGGTGGGATGGGCGTCCCGATCGACTGGAGCCGCTGAGCATGGGTCTGTTCCGACGCTCCGGGAAGGCGGCTCGGACCGCCCCGGATCGCACCGAGACCGCTGACACCGCCGCGGTCGCCCCGGCCGGGGCGGTCAACGGCCATCAGGTGCTGGAGACGGTCGTCGCCCTGCCCATCAGCACCTGGCGCTACCTGTGGGAGCCCGAGCAGGTGCGGCACATCGGACCGATGGCCCAGGACTGGCACGCCTCCTTCGACTTCCACCATGAGAACACCCGCGTGATCCCCGTCGTCGACGCCAACGGCATCGCCCTGGTCTGCATCCAGGCCCTGAACCGGCGCATCGACGAACTCACCACCGAGGTCCGGCGCCTGAGCGAACTGCGGGATGCGGGGGATGCGGGGGAGGCGGGGGATGCGGGGGATGCGGGGGCTCGGGAGGGGTGTGCGAAAGGGGCGTGCGAGAGGGGTGCGGAAGAGGGTGTGGGAACGGTAAGAGGCGGAACTGTCCGTCCACGTCCACCGTCCAAGCAGTGACGGAATCCCGGCCCGGTCTGAACGCCGGGAGGAGCGTGGAGGGGACCAGTGCAGCCAGGTGGTGCCGAACTGAATGTCGGATTCCCGAGTGGAAGCCGAGGCGGTGTGCCGGTCGTGCCGCCCGCCCGGTGGCTCGGCCCGACGCCGGCGGTCGATCAGCTCGAAGCGGCCGAGCGCTGCGAGACACTGCTGCAGGACACCCTGGACGCTGTCCGGCCGGCGCCGGTCTGGCAGGGGGCGGCGCCCAGAGCGGGCGCGCGGCTGCCGTTGCCGGGGCGGGACCCGGACCTGCGCTGGTACGTCACCCGGGGGCGGGACATCCTCACCATCGTCTCGGCGGTCCGGCGGGCGGCACTGGTGGACGCGGTCGAGCGGCACTGGCGGCGGCGAGGCTGGACGATCACTTCGCTGAACGCCGGCCGGAGCCGCCCCGGAGTCGCCGCCGCCACTCTGGACGGTTATCGACTGGCTCTGACATTCGGTGAGTTGGGCGAGGCTGGACTGACCGCGAGCTCGCCCGGCGTGGCCCGCTCGGAGCGGCTGCCGTCACTGCAGGGCGCCGGCGGTCGCGGCCCGGCACCGTTGCCGAACGTGTGCTGCCCGTACTGGAGCGCGATGGGCTAGCCAGGCCCTGTCCGGCTGCGGAAGAACCAGGGAGCCGGAAGAACCGGGGAACCGGACGAACCGGAAGGCGCTGGGGGCGGCGGAGGTTCGTGGACGCAGGGGAGGCGCGGAGCGAGTCCCCCCGGACTCGCTCCGCACCGCCTCGTCGCGCGGCTTCGCGCTGCCGCTCCCCCCGACTCCCCGGCAGCCCCGCCGTTCCCCCCTGGCAGCACCCTCCGGCGAGAGCGGTCCGCACAGGCCCCGGCGAGCCCCCACCCCCGGGGACGTCGTTGGTATCACGGTAACAAACCGCGTGGTTGGTTTGTCAATAGTGGGATCCACGAAAAATCCACAAACGTGACGGTCGGTCCGTAAGGTCCCGCCAGGCGCTGGACCAGCGGGTTGAGGCCCGGCAGGACGCCCGGCGACCCTTCGACGGGCGCGCGACGGGCTCCGGTACGGGCGGCAGGCCGTGCGGCGGGCCGCGCTGGAATCCGACATTCCGAGCATCATGGCAGCACGCAGTGACACCGCGCGAGCGCTGAGCGCAGCGGATGCGTCCTGTGGTGCTATGGCAGGCTGATGCGGAGTGAGTTCACCGGCGGGACGGCCCGGCCGTACGTGAGGGCCCGTCAGCGCAGCAGTCGGCGCTCCTTGGCCACGGCCACCGCGCCGGACCGGGTGTCCACCCCCAACTTGTCGTAGATCCGGCCGAGATGGGTCTTCACGGTGGCCTCGCTGATGAACAGTGCCCGGGCGATCTCCCGGTTGCCCAGCCCCTGCCCCAGCTGCGCGAGGATGTCCTGCTCGCGCTCGGTGAGCTGCGGTGCGGGCGCCCGCATCTGCGCCATCACCCGGGAGGCGACCGGCGGCGAGAGCACCGTACGGCCCCGGGCGGCGGCGTGCACGGCGGCGAACAACTCCTCCGGCCGCTCGGCCTTCAGCAGGTAGCCGGTGGCGCCCGCGGCGATCGCCCGGGTGATGTCGGCGTCGGTGTCGTAGGTGGTGAGCACGAGCACGTGCGGACCGCCCGGCGCGGCGGTGATCCGCCGGGTGGCCTCCACCCCGTCGATGCCGTCGCCGAGTTGGAGGTCCATCAGCACCACCTGCGGCGCCAGCCCGGTGGCCAGCGCGACCGCCTCCTCCCCGGTGCTCGCCTCGCCGACCACCTCGATGTCGCCCGCGCTGGCGAGCAGCGCCAGCAGGCCGGCCCGGACCACCGCGTGGTCGTCGCAGACCAGCAGCCGGACGGGGGCGGGTCCGGTTCGTTCGCTCATCGGTGCTCCAGGGGGATCGCGGCGGAGACGACGGTGCCCTCGCCGGGGGTGCTCTCCACGGTCAGCGTGCCACCGAACTGCCGCAGCCGGGCGCGCATCGCGGGCAGCCCGTACCCGCGGCCGCCGGCCGACCCGACCGCGCCCGGGTCGAAGCCCCGCCCGTCGTCGGCGACGTCCAGGACGGCCTGGTCGCCGAGGTAGGACAGGGTGATCGCCGCGGCCGAAGCACCGGCGTGCTCCCGGACGTTGGCCAGCGCGCCCTGGGCGATCCGCAGCAGCGCGGACTGCGCGGCGGCGGGCAGCGGGACGGGCGTGCCGTCCAGGTGGAAGCGGACCGGCAGACCGCTCTCGGCGGCCTCCCGTCCGGCGAGCGCGCGCAGCGCCTGGTCGAGCGGACGGCCGTCGGCGAGTTCGGCCGGTGCGAGGTCGTGGACGAAGCGGCGGGCCTCGGCCAGGTTGCGGGCCGCCACCTCGGCGGCGGTCCGGACGTGGGTGCGGGCGGTCGTCGGCTCGGTGTCCCAGGTGCGCTCGGCGGCCTGCAACAGCATCTGCTGGCTGGACAGCCCCTGGGCCAGGGTGTCGTGGATCTCCATGGCGAGCCGCTCGCGCTCCGCGTGGGTGCCCTCCCGCCGTTCGGTGGCGGCGAGTTCGCGCCGGGTGCGGACCAGGTCGGTGATCAGGGCGCGCTGCCGGGCGTCCTGCCGGTCCATGAAGAGGAACACGCCGGTGGCGAGCGCGGCCACCGCGAACGGCAGCAGGACGAGAGTGGCGTCCGCCCCGCCGGCCAGCCGGAGCTCGGCGATCACCACCAGCAGCGTCAGGGCCGCCACGAGCGGGATCGCCGCCCGCGCGGGGAGCGTGCGCAGCGCGGTGTAGACCAGCGGGACGGCGCACCAGGCGAAGCTCGGCGCGAGCAGCACCAGCACCACCCAGAGCGCGACCACCAGGGCCAGCGGCCACCGGCGCCGACGCGGAACCCGGTCGCCGGGCGCAGCTTCAGCCCCGGGCGTGGGCGTGGGCGTGGGCGCGGGCGCTGGTGGCGGTGGCGGTGGCGGGTGGCAGTGCGCGAGCCAGGAGCCGGCCGGCTGGGCGAGGGCGAGGGCGATGCTGAGCCCGATCACCCAGGGGATCCGGGGGTTGCCGGGATGGTGGGTGAGGTAGCGGCTGAGCGAGGCGGCGAGCAGCAGCAGGAAGGCGGAGTCGAGCAGCACCGCCAGGCGGCCCGCGTCCGGGTCGCCGGCGTCGTGACCGGCGGCGGGGCGGGGCTGCTGCACGGGTGGCTCCTGGCTGGACGGGCGATCGGCACCTGGGCGCCTCGGTGGGCGGTCGGCATCCGGACGGGCACCGGCCGCCTCGACCGCGTGCCCGGTGCGCCCGGTGCGCCCGGCGCACCGACCTGCACCGATCCCTCGATGGTGGCCCGGTCGACCCGGTCCCGCATCAGCCGATCGGTTGACGGGGCTGTCCTCCATCATGCCCGCGCGGTCGCGCCGGAGCGTCGATGTGGCGAGCCTCGCCCCGGCCGGAGGATCGGGGTGGAGCCGGGCGGACCCCCTGCCGCCCGGCGGCCCCGATCCCGTTCGCCGATCCGCTGAGGAGCTGGACCATGAAGAAGATCTCCGTGCGCACCCGGGTGCTGACCGGCACTCTCGCCGCCGCCGCGCTCGCCGCCACCGTGGGCGCCGTCTCGGCCAGCGCCGAGACCTCAGGGACCCCGGCCGCGCCGGCCGCGGTGAAGGTCGACACCCAGAACAAGAACCTCGCCCAGAGCACCGGCCTGACCATCGACGCCGCGACCCGCGCCGCCCAGGCCACCCTGGACGCGGCGGCCAAGGCCGGCCAGCACGTCTCGGTCGCGGTCGTCGACCGGGACGGTGTCACCCGGGTGCTGCTCAAGGGCGACGGTGCCGGCCCGCAGTCTCCGGAGTCGGCGCAGCGCAAGGCGTTCACGGCGGTCTCCTGGAACGCGCCGACCTCGGAGCTGACCAAGCGACTGGCCCAGGCCCCGACCCTCAAGGACATCCCGGGCACGCTGTTCCTGGCCGGCGGCGCCCCGGTGCAGTCCAAGGGCGCCCCGGTCGCGGCGATCGGTGTCGCGGGCGCGCCGAGCGGCGACCTGGACGAGCAGTTCGCGCAGGCGGGTGTCGCCGCACTGGCGAAGTGATCCCCTGGCCGGTTGCCCGTCCCCTGATGCGCGGGGCGGGCCGACCGGCCAGGATGGGCGGTATGCCGACGATGACCGATGACCAGTGGCGGGCGTTCCTCTCCGAGGGCACCCGCACCGCCAAGCTCGCCACCACCCGGGCCGACGGCCGTCCGCACGTCGCGCCGGTCTGGTTCCTGCTGGACGGCGACGAGCTCGTCTTCAACACCGGTGCGGGCACCGTCAAGGGCCGCACCCTGGCCCGCGACGGCCGGGTGATGATCTGCGTGGACGACGACCGGCCGCCCTTCGCGTACGTTCTCGTGCAGGGCACCGCCCGGCTGAGCGAGGACCTGGCCGAGGTGCGCGCCTGGGCCACCCGGATCGCCGCCCGGTACATGGGGGAGGACGTCGCGGAGCAGTACGGGGCCCGGAACGGCGTGCCGGGGGAACTGCTCGTTCGGGTGAAGATCGAGAAGGTCTCCGCAGAACACGGGGTGGCCCTCTGAAAAGCCGGTGCCGCTGTCAGTGGTGCATGGCAGGCTTCCCGGTATGACGGCGTGGACCCTCAACGACATCGAACGTGCGATCCGCTCCTCCTGGGGTGTCGACACCTGTGCGCCCGAGGATCTGGCCCACTGGCGTCCCGACAATCCCGCCCGCGGACAGTGCGGGGTGACGGCGATGGTGGTGCACGACCTGCTCGGCGGCGAGCTGATGATGGGCGAGGTGCACGTCGGCGGGGTCCGGACGGATCTGCACTGGTGGAACCGCTTCGCCACCGGCATCGAGATCGACCTCACCCGCGAGCAGTTCGGGCCGGACGAACTGGTCGGCCCCGGCCGTCCGGTCGCCCGCCCGGCCCGCCCCGGCCGGCTCCAGGCCCAGTACGAGCTGCTGAGCCGCCGGGTGGTCACCGAGCTGGAGCGCGGCCGCGTCCGGCTACCGGAGCGCGCCTGTGCGTGAGTCCGTCCAGTACGCAGGAGGCCACCGTCTCCTGACGTACAGTCATCCGCAGATGCGGTGACAGTGACGGTGACGGCGACGGGAGTGCGGGATGACCGGGGCGACGATCGGCTTCGTGGGGCTGGGTGCGATGGGGCGGGGCATGGCCGGCAGCCTGTTGCGGGCCGGCCACACCGTCCGGGTCTGGAACCGCTCGCCCGAGCCGGTGGCCACCCTGGTGGCCGAGGGCGCCGAGGCGGCGGGCACACTCGCCGAGGTGTACGCCGCCGACACCGTGGTCTCCATGCTCGCCAACGACGAGGCGGTCGAACGGCTGCTGCTCGACCCCGCCCTGCTCGCGGGCGCCGCGACGACCCTGCACGTCAACATGGCCAGCATCTCCGTCGGACTCGCCGAGCGCGCCGAGGCACTGCACGCCGAGCACGGCATCGGCTACCTGGCCGCCCCGGTCCTCGGCCGTCCGCCGGTCGCGGCGGCCGGCCGGTTGAACATCCTGACCGCCGGCGCGCCGGAGCTGCTGGCCCGCGCGGAGCCGCTGTTCGCCGCGATGGGGGAGCGCACCTGGCACTTCGGTGCGAGCCCGCGACAGGCCAACACCGCCAAGATCAGCACCAACTTCCTGCTGGCCTGCGCGATCGAGTCGATGGCCGAGGCGTGCAGCCTGGCTGAGGCCCACGGCGTCCGGCCGACCGACCTGGTCGAGATGTTCACCGGCACGCTGTTCCCGGGGCCGGTCTACTCCGGCTACGGCGCGATGGTGGCCGAACGCCGCTACGAGCCGGCCGGGTTCAGGCTGCCGCTGGGCCTCAAGGACGTCGGCCTGGCCCTGGAGGCCGGGGCCGCGCGGAACGTCCCGCTCCCGTTCGGCGGCATCCTGCGGGACGCCTTCCTGGACGCGCTGGCCCACGGTGACGCGGACAAGGACTGGGCGGCGGTCGCGGCCGTCGCCCGGCGCCGGGCCGGCCTGCCCGCCTGAGCGAACTCCCGGGCGAACTCCCGGGCGCCGGACGTGGAACAACCGGGGGGCGGGGGGTGCTCGCACCTTCATCCGCACCACCGACCGGGGGAGTCCCGATGGCCGACCAGCCGACGGGCGCCGAGGCGCCGCGCACCTTTCTGTTCCTCAACGCCAGTGCGCGGGCCGGCGGCAACTCCGAGCAACTCGCCCGGCTGGCCGCCGAGGCGAGCCTGCCGGCCGGGTCGGAGCAGCGCTGGCTGCGGCTGAGCGAGCACCCGCTGCCGCCCTTCGAGGACCTGCGGCACGTCGAGGGAGGCCGCCACCCCGAGCCGGTCGGCCACGAACGGACCTTGCTGGACGCCACGTTGGCGGCCACCGACCTGGTCTTCGTCGCACCGCTGTACTGGTACTCGCTGCCGACCAGCGCGAAGCTCTACCTCGACCACTGGTCGTCCTGGCTCCGGCAGCCAGGGGCTGACTTCCGTGCCCGGATGCGCGGCGGCACCATCTGGGGCGTCACCGCCCTCGCCACCGAGGACGACAAGGCCGAACCGCTGATCGGCACGCTCCGGCTGACGGCCGAGTACATGGGGATGCGCTGGGGCGGCGCGCTGCTCGGCAACGGCACCCGCCCCGGGGACGTGCTGCGCGACGAGCGGGCGCTGATCGCGGCCAAGTCCTTCTTCGCGGGCTGAGCCCGCGCACCCGTTCCGGCGGGCGCTCACGCGGACGTTGACGCGGGCGCTCGCGTGGACGTCCGCAGGGCGTTCGCACCGGCGCGCGCAAGGCGTTCGCACCGACCCTCACAGGACATTCACCCGGGCATTCGCCGGACGTTCACACGACCGATCGCTTCACGCCACGCGAGGTGGTGCGATACGGCCCCCCGGGCGTGTACCCGTCACTCTCCGGTCATCTTTCTGCAAAGCGCAAAAGCCTTACCGCAGGACGGAATTGGGCGATTCGGGCACTCCCGTCCCGTGAGCGGTCCCCAGCGTGACACCCGCCTTCCGGAGTGGCCGGATCCTTCGGTAATCTCCGTCGGACTTTCAAGCTTCGCGAGGGGTCAGAGGCGTCCACGGCCGCCCGCCCCGCCGCGCCCCGGGCCTCGCCCGGACTCTTCCGTGAGGTCTCCCTTGCCCATACGTCGCAGTCTTGCCCTTGCCGGCGTCGCCGCGCTCGCGTCCTCGCTCGTGCTGTCCGGCGCCCAGGGCGCCATGGCCGTCGGCACCACCGGTTCCCCGTCCGCCGCCGCCCAGGCGGCCGGCAAGGCCTCCCACCAGAGCCTCGACCTCTCGGTGAACGGCGTGCCCGGCACCTTCATCGCCGGCGGCGACGCCCGCGACTTCACCTTCAAGATCGACAACTCGACGAAGCACGACTTCCTCTTCCTCCCGCTGCTCAAGTTCAAGAACAAGGCGGGCTCGCTCAAGGCGAAGGACCTCAAGGTCCAGTACCAGCTGCCCGGCGGCCAGTGGCAGACCGGTTCGGTCGCCGCCGACGGCGGCGAGGACAAGGACAAGTCCGTCCTCACCCTGCTCGGTGGCCTCGGCCAGGACGGCAACCCCACCGACGACGACCTGCTCGTCGTGAACCGCGGCAAGAGCTTCTCGATCAAGGTCCGGGTCTCCTTCACCTCGGAGGCGCCGCTCGGCCGGGCCGGCGTCGTCCCGGTGGTGTTCTCCGCCGAGCTCGACGACGAGACCCACGCGCCGGTCGACGGGGGCCACCTCAGCTGCGACGGCGTCCGCGGCGCGGGCTTCGTGATCAAGGCGGGCGGCGGCGGCAAGCCGAGCCCGACCATCAGCCCGAGCCACACCGGCAAGCCCAGCCCGACCGCGAGTACCTCGCCGACGGCCTCCCACTCGGCGACCGCCTCCACCTCGCCGACGGCCTCCCACTCGGCGACCGCGAGCACGTCGCCGACCGCCTCCACCTCCGCCACGGCCACCCCCTCCACCTCGGCCACCCCGAGCGCCGAGCCGACCACGCCGTCGCCGTCGGTCCCGCCGACCACCCCGACCACGGGCGAGCCGTCCGGCTCCGCCTCCGCGTCGACCTCCGCCCCGGCCCCGGTCGACGGCAACGGCGACACCGCCGGCCCGATCGACTTCCCGGTGGCCGTCCCGACCCTCACCCCGCCGCCGCTCACCCCGGCCGCCGTCACCAAGGCCAAGGCCGCCGCCGACAACGGGGACAAGGCCCTGGCCCAGACCGGTGGCGGTGACGACACCACCGCCATCGCCGTGGCCGGCGGCGCCGTGCTGCTCGCCGGTGTCGGCACCCTCGTGGTGCTGCGCCGCCGCAAGTCGGCCCAGCAGGGCTGACCGCGGCCGCAAGGCACGCTCCAGCCGTTACACCGAGGCGGTACCCGCCTGACAACCGCCCGCGCCGCCCGGCCGTCCGTTCGACGGACCTCCGGGCGGCGCGGGCGGGACACCTCCGTCACATAGGATGTCCGGCCGGAGGGGGGCGGAACCGGCGGGGAGAGGGACAGGTGCGGGGATCACGCACGGCACGGACGGCCACCGACTACGAGTCGGCGACCGGGCGGATCGCGGGGCTGCCGCTGCGCAGACACCACGTTCTGCTGGTGGCCTGGACGGTGCTCTGGTTCTTCCTGGTCGAGCCCAGCGGCGGCTTCTCCTGGCACTACCTGCGCCAGGGTGAGCAGCTGCTCTTCAGCGACCACCCGGACGGCGGGCTGGCGCTCTACGCCCACCACCCGGAGCTGCAGATCGGCCCGGTCAGCCTGGCCGTGGCCCGGCTCACGGCCCCGTTCTCGGCCCACACCGGCCAGCTGATCGCCGAGGCGGCGATGTCCGGGCTCGGCCTGGTGATGCTGGTCCTGATCGGTCGCACCGCCGCCCTGTACTACCTGGGCACCGGCACCAACCACCGCCGGCTCCAGCAGCGCCTGCTGATCGCCGGACTGGCGTTCATCCCGATGTGGGTCGAGGTCTCGGTCCGATTCGCGCACCTGGACGACGTCCTGGCGCTGTTCTTCACCACCCTCGCCGCGCACGCCCTGGCCCGCGGCAAGCCCACCATGGTCGGTGTCTACCTGGCGCTGGGGGTGGACTCCAAGCCCTGGGCGATCGCCTTCGCCCCGCTGATCCTGGCGCTGCCCAGGCCCGCCTGGCTGCGCAGCGCGATCTGGTTCGTCGGACTGGTGGCGATCGCCTGGCTGCCGTTCTACCTGGGCAATCTGGACACCCTGGCCGCCGCCAAGTTCACCATCCCCAACCAGCCGGCCTCCGCACTGCGCTGGTTCGGGGTGACCGACCCGGCCACCCCCTGGTGGGACCGTCCGACCCAGTTCGCCCTCGGCCTCGGCCTCGGCACCATCGCGGTCTGGCGCGGCCGCTGGCCGGCCGTGGTGCTGCTCGGCGCGGACGCCCGGATCCTGCTCGATCCGAGCGTCTACACCTACTACACGGCCTCGATCCTGCTCGGCACCCTGCTCTGGGACGCGGTCGGGCAGAAGCGGCTCGTCCCGTGGTGGAGTTGGATAGCGCTGGCCGCGCTGTATGGCGGGACGCTGTTCATCCCGTCCGACGCGGGCCGCGGCTTCGTCCGGCTGGCCTTCGTGGTGGTCTCCGCCGCGTACGTGCTGTTCTGGCCCACCCAGCAGACGCGCCGCCCGCGGTCCCCGGCGGACGGCGAGGGGCGGCGCCGTTCCTCCCGGCGGCGCGAGCGCGTGCTGACCGGCACCGGAGCCTGACCGGCACCGGAGCCTGACCGGCCCCGGCCCCGGCCCCGGCCCCGGAGCCCGAGCCTGACCGGGGCCCTCCCTCCCGAGGACGGCTTGACCCTCACGCGGCGTGAGAGCGGAGGCTGGTGGTCAGCACGAAGGGAGGACCCGGATGAGCAGCGAGGGCTACTCGGTCGGAGCCGTGGCCAAGATCGCCAAGGTGACCGTCCGCACCCTGCACCACTACGACGAGATCGGCCTGTTGTCCCCTGCGGGCCGCACCCGGACCGGCTACCGCCGCTACCAGGACGCCGACCTCGACCGGTTGCAGCAGATCCTCTTCTACCGCGAACTCGGGTTCCCCCTGGAAGAGATCGCGGCGATCCTGGACGACGACTCGGTCAGTCCGAGCGAGCACCTCCGTCGGCAGCACCAACTGCTGACCGACCGGATCAGGCACCTCCAGGACCTCGCCACAGCCGTCGAACACGCCATGGAGGCACGAAGAATGGGCATTCAGCTGAGCCCGGAGGAGAAGTTCGAGATCTTCGGCGAGGGCTACCAGGAGGAGTGGGAGCAGGAGGCCGAACAGCGCTGGGGCGACACCGCGGCCTGGGCCGAGTCGCAGCGCCGCACCGGCGGCTACGACAAGGCCGACTGGCAGCGGATCCAGGCGGAGATGGCCGACCTCAACACCCGCCTGGTCGAGGCGCTCACCGCCGGCGAACCCGCCGACGGCGCCGCCGCCACGGACCTCGCCGAGGCGCACCGGCAGCACATCTGCCAGAACTTCTACGACTGCACGTTCACCATCCACCGCGGCCTGGCCGGGCTGTACGTCTCGGACCCGAGGTGGACCACCACCTACGAGAACCTCGCCCCGGGCCTGGCGCAGTGGCTGCACGACGCCATCCTCGCCAACGCGGACCGGCACGAGAAGGCATAGTCGCCGCCGGATGCCGGATGCCGGATGCCGGATGCCGGATGCCGGGCCACGTGGCCGGGGGGCTACGCGACCCCGCGCCCGAAGGAGCGCCGGTAGGCGGTCGGGGAGGTGCGCATCACCCGGCCGAAGTGGTGGCGGAAGGTCGCGGCGCTCTCGAAGCCGACCGCCGCCGCGATCTCCTCCACCGTCCCCTCCGGTGACTCCAGCAACGGCAGGCTGGCCGCGATGCGCTGGGTGACGACCCAGCGCATCGGGCTGGTGCCGTTGCGGGCGGTGAAGTGCCGCAGGTACGAGCGGTCCGACATCCGGGCGGCGCGGGCCAGCAGCGAGATGGTCAGCGGGGACGCCAGGTGGCCCATCGCCCACTGCATGCTGCGGGCGACCCCGTCGTCCTCCTCCTCGACCGGGCGGACGGCGGCCTCGATGAACTGGGCCTGCCCGCCGTCCCGGTGCGGCGCCACCACGAAGCGGCGGGCCACGCTGTTGGCCACCTTGGCGCCGTGGTCGCGGCGGACCAGGTGCAGGCAGAGGTCGATCCCGGCGGCACTGCCCGCGCTGGTGAGCACGTTCCCGTTGTCGACGTACAGCACGTCCGGGTTGACCCGCACGTCCGGGTGGCGCTGCTGGAGCAGGTCGGCGTACCGCCAGTGGGTGGTTGCCTCCCGCCCGTCGAGCAGTCCGGCGGCGGCCAGCGCGAAGGCGCCCGAGCAGATCGAGACGATCCGGGCGCCGCGCTCGTGCGCCGTCCGCAGCGCGGCGACCAGCCCGGGGGAGACCGCGCCGCTGAACGCGTTCGGCACCCCGGGGACCACCACCGTGTCGGCCGAGGCCAGTTCGTCCAGCCCGTGCCGGGCGGTCAGCGCGAACCCGCCCACCGCGTCCAGCGCCGTCCCGGGCCGGTCGGCGCACACCTTCAGCCCGTACCAGGGCGCTGCCAGCAGGCCGCCCAGTTCGGGCCGGGCCAGTCCGAACACCTCCACCACCACGCCGAGTTCGAACGGCGCCATGCCCGCGAAGGCGTACACCGCGACGTGGTGCACCGGTTCCGGGCGGGGGCCGATGACGACGGGCACCGGGCCCGACCCGGTGCCGACCGGGCCCTCGACGTGCTGCTCGGTCATGCGGACCCCCTGCTGACGGGTGGCGGGATGGCGGTGAGTGTAGCCGTTCCGGCCGGCCGGGAATCTTCCTCGGATCCACCTGCAACCTCCACCCCGGCCACACGTCCATTGGTACGGGGGCGGAGAGAGGCGGGCCGAGGGCGGCTGTCAGGATCTCCCCGGTCACGATCTTGATCAGGAGTCCTGACGGTCCGGCGAGAGCCGCCACCGTCCCGGGGGAAAGCGGAAACGCGCATGTCCATGGCCATCGGGCCGATCGCCGGGCCGACGAGGGGGCGCGGTTTCTCCGTTCGCGGAGTGGTCGCCGTGCTGTTCGGCGCGCAGGAGGCCGGCGAGGTGCCCGCCGGCCCGGGCGACGAGCAGGCGGCGCAGCGCCGCTCCGGCTTCCGGCTGCTGCGCGGCGGGCGCAAGCCCACGGAGGACCGGCCCACCCTGACCGACCTGTACCACGTCCACCGGCTGGGCCTGGTGCGGATGGCCGTCCTCCTGGTCGACCACCAGGACCTGGCCGAGGACGTCGTCCAGGAGGCCTTCACCCAGCTCTACCAGCGGTACGGCGAGCACCTGGACGACCTCGACAACGCGCTCGGCTACCTGCGCACCGCGGTGGTCAACGGCGCCCGGTCGATGCTGCGCCGCCGGAAGACCGCCCGCGAGTACGTCCCGCCGCACGAGCCCGACGCCGCCTCCGCGGAGGACCACGCGGTGCTCAACGACGAGCACCGGCGGGTGCTCGCGGCCATGCAGGAGCTGACCTCCCGCCAGCGCGAGGTGCTGGTGCTGCGCTACTGGTCCGACCTGTCGGAGGCGCGGATCGCCGAGACCCTGGGGCTGTCCCGGGGCGCCGTGAAGTCCACCGCCAGCCGGGCCCTGGACGCCTTGGAAAAGCATCTGGAGAAGGTTCGATGACCGACAAGCTCCCCGGCCGCGAGAGCGGAGGCCGAGACGGTGACGGGCCGGCCGAGACGGCGACCGAACGGCTGCTACGCGAGGCGATGAACGCCCGCGCCTCGCTGATCACCGCGCACGACCTGCGCCCGGCGCAACCGCCGCGCGGCCGGGTGTGGCGATTGCGCCCGGTCTACCTGACCGCCGTGCCGGTCTTCGCGCTGGCCGCCTCCCTGGCGATCGGCCTGCTCACCTTCCACGGCGACCCGCTGGCCAGGAAGGACGTCCCCCCACCGGCCGCCACCATGACGACCTCGCCGAGCCCGACCCCCGAGCCGACCGCCGCCCCGACCCCCACGGCCACCTCGCCGGACACCGGCAGCCCCGCCGCCGACCCGGAGACCGGGGCCCCCCTCTCCGACCCGACGTCGGCCGGCACCCGGACGACGGCGCCGCCCACCACCCCCGCCACCACCCCGGCCACCACCGCGCCGGCCGGGACGACCTACCCCTTCCGGGGCATCAAGTTCAAGATCCCGCCAGGTTGGCGGGCCGTCAATCCGGATCCTTCCGCCAACACCCTCTGCATCCTGAGCCCGAGCGCTCCGCAGGACGCGACGGCCGGGGACTGCCTGCCGCACGGCGTGCTTCTGACGGTCACGGACCAGGAGTCGCAGCTCTGGCCGAGGCTGCCCGACCTGGATTCCGAGAGCGGCTGGTCCACGCAGCCCTGGTGCCCGGCGTGGTCCTATTTCCCCACGCTCACCAGGAACGGACAGATCGACAGTGTCGGCCCGACCAGGAGCACACCCACCGTGGCAGGCCGTGCCGCACGCAAGTCGCAGTGGCAGATCAACTGCGGCGGCGACGCCTTCACGGCCCAGATGTGGGCCCTGCCGAAGGACTTCGTGTCCGTCTCGGCGATCGGCCTCAAGGCCGACTACCAGCCCGGACTGATGACGATCGTCAACACCCTCGACCTGAGCGGCCGCCAGGCGCCACCGGTGAAGTACCACGAGAACGACATCGATATCACCGTGGGCGGCTTCACGGGCGTTCAGGAGCTGAAGGCGGGAAGTCCGGCCGTCACCTTCTCGGTGACCTACAAGAACAACAGTCCGACGAATTTCGCCCAGGTGGAGCCCTTGGTCTACACCGAGTGGCCCATGGACACGCCGGTGGATGTGGTGTCGCTGAACGCGGGCAAGCTCGAGCGTCTCGACGGTGCCACCTGGAAGGAAAAGCCGCTCACGCGAGGAAGCGCGATGGACTACGCGATGGCGGATCCCGAGTCGCTCTTCCCCCTGGCTCCAGGGCAGAGCCGAACGGTCAAGTACCGGATGACGATCGATGCCGGACACGGCCTCGGGCCACTGTGGGTGATGACGCGGGCCGTCCTTCCCTACACGGGAGGAACCCTCACGGGTCTCGGCAACGAGGTTGTCTCGCTCAAGATCACCAAGTGACACGGGGGCCCGGCCTCCCCGCCACGGGGAGGCCGGGCCCCCGGAGGGTGGCTCAGGCCAGCGAGGCCATCCAGGCCTCGACCTCGTCGGCGCGGCGCGGCAGGCCGGCCGAGAGGTTCTCGTTGCCGTCGGCGGTGACCAGGATGTCGTCCTCGATCCGGACGCCGATGCCGCGGTACTCCTGCGGCACGGTCAGGTCGTCCTGCTGGAAGTACAGGCCGGGCTCGACGGTGAGGACCATGCCGGGCACCAGCAGCGCGTCGGCGTGCTCCTCGCGGCGCGAGTGGGCGCAGTCGTGGACGTCGAGGCCGAGCATGTGGCCGGTGCCGTGCAGGGTCCAGCGGCGCTGGAGGCCCAGCTCCAGGACCTTCTCGACGTCGTAGGCCGAGGCGTCCAGCAGGCCCCAGGCGAGCAGGCGCTCGGCGAGCACGCGCTGCGAGGCGTCGTGGAAGTCGCGGAAGCGGGCGCCGGGCTTCACCGCGGCGATGCCGGCCTCCTGGGCGTCGTACACGGCGTCGTAGATCTTGCGCTGGAGGTCGTTGAAGCGGCCGTCGATCGGCAGGGTGCGGGTGACGTCGGCGGTGTAGAGGGTGTGGGTCTCGACGCCGGCGTCCAGCAGCAGCAGCTCGCCGGGGCGGACGTCGCCGTCGTTGCGGACCCAGTGCAGCGTGGTGGCGTGCGGGCCGGCGGCGGCGATGGTGCCGTAGCCGACGTCGTTGCCCTCGACCCGGGCGCGGCGCCAGAAGGTGCCCTCGATCCAGCGCTCGGAGGTGGCGACGGCCTGGCCGAGCTCGCGGACCACGTCGGTGAAGCCGTTGACGGTGGCGTCGCAGGCGGCGCGCAGCTCGCCGACCTCCCACTCGTCCTTGACCAGCCGCAGGCCGCTCAGGAACTCCTTGAACTCGGCGTCCCGGTCGGCGTCCAGCACGTCGGCCAGGGTGTCCTCCAGGCCGGCGTCGTAGCCGCGGACGATCCGGGTGGGCACCGCGGAGTCCTTGGTGCGCCCGGCCAGTTCCTCGGCGGCCTTGCGCACGTCGCGCGCCGGCAGGCCGAGCAGCTGCTCCTGCTCGCCCAGGCTGTTCCGGCGGCCGACCCACAGCTCGCCGTAGCCGTCCAGCCAGAACTCGCCGTTCTCGCGGTCGGAGCGGGGCAGCAGGTAGAGGGCGAACTCGTGGCCGGCGTCGCCGGTGGGCTCGGCGACGAGCACGGCGTCCTCGGTCTGGTCGCCGGTGAGGTGCACGTACTCGCTGGCGGCGCGGAAGCTGTAGTCGGTGTCGTTGGAGCGCACCCGCAGGTTGCCGGCCGGGACGACCAGCCGCTCGCCGGGGTAGGCGGCGGAGAGCCGGGCGCGGCGCTCGGCCGCGTACGGGGCCTGGGCGACCGGGACGAGGCCGTGCAGCTCGGTGTCGGCCCAGCCGGTCTTCATCGAGGCGGCCAGCTCGTCGGAGACCTCGCCGTACAGGCCGTTCTTGCGGCCCTTGAACTGCTGCGGCTCGTCGCCGCCGTCGGCTTCGGGGTTCTCGGCCACTGCGGGCGTGCGGTCCTCGGTCACGTGTAACGCCTCCTTGGGGTGGTACCGCCGCCCCTCGGGGGAGTGTCGGATCGCGACACGCGCGGGCGGCCGTGCGTCCATGGTACGGACGCCCGGCCGCTCGCCCGTTCGGGGTCGGGGCGACTGTTCGGGGCGGCTATTCGAAGCGGGCCGCGAGCAGCAGCAGGTCGTCGGTGGCCGGTCCGGGCCCGGGGTCGGGGCAGACGGCCAGCAGGTGGGCGCAGAGCCGGTCCGGGTCGATCCGCACGTCGCGCGGGGCGTCGGCGGCGGCCCGGCGCAGGTTGGCCTGGCCGGCGTGCAGGGTCGGGCCGCAGCGGCGGGCCAGCCCCTCGGTGTAGAGCAGCAGGGTGTCGCCGCGGTCGGCGGTGAGCTCGACGCCGGGGGCCTCCCAGCAGGCCAGCATGCCGAGCGGGGCGGAGAGCGAGGTCTCCACGAACTCGGCGCCGTGCCGGCCGACCAGGACGGGCGGGCAGTGGCCGGCGCCGGCCAGGGTGATCCGGCGCTCCTCGGGTTCCACCCAGGCGTAGACGGCGGTGGCGGTGCGGGCCGGCTCGGTGGTCTTGAGTAGCAGTTCCAGGTCGCCGAGGACGGACACCGGGTCCTCGCCCTCCAGGACGGCGTAGGCGCGCAGCGCGGCCCGGATCCTGCCCATTGCGGCGGCCGCGCCGGGGGCGGAGCCGGGGCCCGCGCCGGGGCCGTCGCCGGAGACGGAGCCGACGGTGAGGCCGACGGTGCCGTCCGGCAGCGGGATGGCGTCGTACCAGTCGCTGCCGCAGGAGCGGTCCAGGCCGGCCGGGAGGATCCGGGCGGCCAGCCGCAGGCCGACGGGCTGGGGGAGCCGGTCGGGCAGCAGGCCGCGGCGCAGCGCCTCGGTGGTGCGCCGGACCTTGTCCGCCTCCAGCTGTTTGGCGAGCAGCGGGGCGGCGATCGCGGCGTAGCGGTGGGCGAGCTCGCGCTGGCGCTCGGTGGGTTCGGCGGGCTCGTCGTAGAACCAGAGGGCGGCGGCGAGCGGGTCGTCCTCCTCGGTGGCGAGCGGCAGGCCGTAGCAGCCGCCGAGGCCGAGCTGGGTGGCGAGTTCGCGCAGCCGGGCGCCGGTGGCCGGGTCCTCGGCGAGGTCGGGGGAGTGCAGCCGTTCGGGCCGGTCCTGTTCGCGCAGCAGCCTGGCGAGCAGGCTCTGCTCGGGCGGGACGGTCTCCAGCGCGCCGAGGCTGGCGCGGTCGAGGCCGAGGCCGACGGGCTGGCCGGGCCTGCCGCCGGGCATCCGGGTGACCAGGACGCCGCGTCGGGCGCCGAGCAGGGCGGCGCCGGAGGCGAGGACGGTGTCCAGGGTGGCGGCGAGGCCGCGGGCGCGGGCGAGCTGTTCGGTGTGCCGGTGCAGGCTGGCGAAATCGGACAGTCGTCCGGCCAAACGGTCCTGCACTCCGGCGGCCGGTGCCGTGCGGACGTCCGCCGCGCCGTCCTGCGCGTCGGCGGGGCCGGGGAAGCCCGGTGGGTCGAGGACGGTCAGCCCGCCGGCGCTGCCGGGCTCGCCCGGCTCGGAGGGTGTCGATGACGACGGGTGGGACTCGGTCATGCCGCCACTCCTGACGTGCTACGTGCCATGCGGAACCCCCAGGTACGGCCGGTGTGGAGCGATGACGGCCAAAGGGCGCGTTTCGCCTCGATTCGCTACTACTCGTCATTGATCGACAGCAATGCCACCACTTCTACACAGGCCATTTGGGGCATGTCCAGATCCAGGACGACGCGGTGGCCTGTTCCACATCCGCGAGACCCGGTCGGGGGGCGCATACGGCCTGGGCGCGCGCCGGTCCGGTCGGGAGGCATGGAGGGGACCGGGAGCGGGCAGAACGGAGGGGACGGACCCGGCGGCCGTCCGGATCGTATGCCCGCGCCGCCCGGGACCCGGGCTGGCCGGAAGTCTCTCACTCGTACGGTGGAACCAAGCGCGCCCGGGCGGCGTCCATCCGGTCGCATACGGGATTCTCGTTCCAGGGGCTGTTTCAGTGCGCGGCCCTTCTCATGTCGTGCTCCACACCGTGATCCACGTCGTCGCCGCGCCGCCCGCCATGCCGCCCGCCCCCCTTCGCGCCGCCGGGGCCGTGCCACCGCGGGTCCGCGTGACGAGTCCCGGCGGTGCCGACGGGCCGGAGCGAACCGAGCGGTCAGGGAAAGGAACGAGCGCCATGCGTGAGAACCCGAAAGATCCGTGTCCGCCCGCCACTCCCCACCACCCCGTCCAGGACGACGTCGCACGTCAGCGCCCTGCCCGGCTCGCCGCGGCCCTGACGGCCGCCGTCGACCACCGCTGGCCCGTGGTGCCCGGGGCCGTCCTGCGCGGCGGTCAGTGCTCCTGCGGCGACCAGGACTGCGTCGTGCCGGGCGCGCACCCGCACGACCCGTCGCTGCTGGCCGCCACCACGGACGCCCGGATGGTGCGCTGGTGGTGGGAGCGGCAGAGCCCGGACGCTCCGGTGCTGGCCGCCACCGGTTCGGTGGTCTCGGCGGTCAGCCTGCCGGCGGCGGCCGGGGCCCGGGCGCTGGTCTACCTGGGCGCGCTGCGGCTGCCGCTCGGTCCGGTGCTGGCGATGCCGGGCCGGTACGCGCTGCTGGTGGCCCCGTACTCGCTGGACGCGCTCGGCGAGATGCTCTCTCAACTCCCTTGGGTGCCAGGCTCGTTGCGCTATCACGGGGTGGACGGCTTCCTGCCGCTGCCGCCCGGTGGAGCGGCTGGCCGGGTGCGTTGGGTGCTGGCCCCGCGCGCGGACGCCGACGGCGGGGTGTGGCTGCCGCAGGTCGGGCCGCTGCTGGGCGAGTTGGTGGAGGCGACGGTCCGGCTGGACAGCGGTCGCTCGGCGTACTGATCCGCCGGTCCGTTCCCGGGCCGCTCGTCGGGGCCCCGCGGAAAACAAAAGATCCGGCCGCTGGCGACGGGGGATGCACCAGCGGCCGGACTCTTTAGACAGTAACAAGGATCCGCGCCCGCGCCAATTTCCAAGACGCCCTGCCAGCCCGGAAATTGCGGCTTCATGGCGACAATGTGACGCGTATCACCCGGATCCCGGGCGCTTTAGTTCAAGGTGACCTGACGGTTCACCAGGTTCGCGCGGGCGCGCCGCTCCTCGGCGGTCAACGGGGTCTCGTCGGCGAGCACCGAGGCCAGCCGCTCGGCGAACTCGGCGGCCGGCTTCTCGCAGTCGGCGGCGGTCATGGCGAGCGGGAGGTCCCAGACCGGGACGGTCAGGCCGTGCGCGCGGAACGAGCCGACCAGGCGGGTGTCCGGGCCGAGCGAGGACTGGTCGGCGGCGCTGAGCCGGGCCAGCGCGTCCAGCAGCCGCTCCTCGGGCACGGTCATCACCCAGCGCAGGTGGTTCTTGTCGGGGGTGCCGCACCAGTAGGCGGCGTCGGCGCTCGCCAGCTTCTCGGTCGGGATGGCCGAGGCGTTGGCGCGCTCCAGGGAGGCGGCGACCTCGCCGGTCGCGGTCTCGGCGTCCTCCAGCCAGAACTCGAAGCCGGTGTGCACGGCGGGCGTGAACGCGGCGGTGACGTCCAGCAGGTCCTGGAGCCGGCGTCCGCCCGCCTCGGTCCGGCGGGACGGCACCGGGTTGCCCGGCTCGGTGGCCAGCGCCAGCTCCAGGGCGTCCGCGAGGTCGCGGCTGAGGTCGCCGGAGGAGGACTGGGTCTGCAGGCCGAGCAGGATGGAGCCGTCCTGGCGGCGCAGGGCCGGCCAGGCCAGCGGCAGCACGGTGGCCAGGGTCACCGACGGGACCTCGCCGGTGGCGCCCTCGGCCACCCCGGCGGCCAGCGTCAGCGGCACCGTGGCGGCGGGCACCAGCTCGCGCAGCGCGACCCAGTCGGCCTCGCCCGACAGGCCCTCGAACGGGCGGTGCACCAGCTCCTGCACCGCGTGCGAGGCCTCCCGGCCGTGACAGGCCTTGTACCGGCGGCCCGAACCGCAGGGGCAGTTCTCGCGGGCCCCCACCACGGGGACCTCGCCCGCGACGGCGGTGGTGGACTGACGCTGCGGCGCCTTCTTGGCGGCCTTCTTGCCCATGGTGCGGCTCTCCCGGGAACGGTGGTCCTTTGCTCCGGGCAGCCTACTGACGTTCCCCCGGCGCGCGGGCACACGCCGGGCGGACGGGTGGGGAGCGCGCGTCGGTTCAGGCGCTGCGGGCGTCACCACCGGTGCGCCGGGCGTGCCGGGCCCGGGCGGGCAGCGCCGCCCAGACCGTCACCTCGCCGGGCGCGTCGCGCACGCCCCAGTCGCTGGCCAGCTGGTCGACGATGTTCAGGCCGCGACCGCCGCGCGAGGTCAGCGAGGGGCCGGCGGGCAGCGGCCGGGTGGTCGCGCCGCCGTCGGTGACCTCCAGGGTGAGCACGCCGTCGGCGTGCAGCTGCCAGCGGACCAGCACGCCGCCGTCCGTTCCGCTCCCGTGCTCCTCGCGCTCCCGGCCGCCCGTGGCGGAATGCGCCCCGGAGGGGACGCCGACCAGCAGTTGGTCCACCACCTCGGCCCGGGCGCCGCGCCCCAGGGCCCGCAGCGGGCCGAGCGGACGGGCGTACCGACAGGCGTTGCTCAGCAGTTCGGAAAGGATCAGTACGGCATCATCAACGACCGGCTCCGGTATCTCCCGGTCGCCGAGATCTCGACGCAGTCGGCGCCGTGCGACCCCGACACTCGCCGGGCCGTGCGGCACTGCCATGGTCGATGAAGCCGGCACTTCACGCGCCACCATCAACGCCACCCCCGGACCTCCTTCAGCGTATGCCGAGGGAGAGATGCCCCTTGGTAATGCGTCGGAAACGACCGCCGGACGATCCCGCGAGGACATTTCAAGCGATTGCGACCGAGGGTGGACCTGAGGTCATTCCGTGCTCACCGTGCGTCGCCCCGGCGCATGAATTCCGGCAATAACGGGCCCGGAAGGTTTGACTGCCGACCAGAACGATCAGGTTGTGTCCGGGCTTTGCGGGTGGATTTGCGGGCGGCCCGCCGTCCGACGCCGGATCACCGGCCGAGCTGCGCCAGGACCTCGGCGGGCCGGTTGGTGATGATCGCGGACACCCCGAGCTCCAGGCACAGTTCCACGTCGGCCGGTTCGTCCACGGTCCACACGTGCACCTCGTGCCCCAGCTCGCGCAGCCGCGTCACCAGCTGCGGGCGGGCCCGCACCAGGTCGATGCCCGGTCCGGCGATCCGAGCCCCGCCCGGCAGCGGGGAGCCCGGGCGCAGCCGGCCGAGCAGCGGCAGGGTCCGTTCGAACAGGAACACCCGCCGGTACTCCGGCGCCGAGGCCGCCACCCGGTTCAGCCCCACCGAGGAGAAGCTCATGATCCGGGCCGAAGGGCGCTCGCCCTCCCGGCTCGCGCCGATCTTGAAGCGTTCGAGCGTCCGCAGCAGTTCGGCCTCCACCCGGCCGCGGTAGCGCACCGGGTGCTTGGTCTCGATCGCCAGGTCCACCGGGCGGCCGCAGTCCACCACCAGCTCCAGCAGCCGCTCCAGCCGCAGCACGCCGCGCAGCTCGGGGTCGGTGCTGGGGCGGCCGGTCTTCCAGGCGCCGAAGTCGTACGCCTCCAGCTCGGCCAGCGTCATCGCCGAGACGGTGCCCTGGCCGTTGGAGACCCGGCCGATCCGGCGGTCGTGCACGCAGACCAGCTCGCCGTCGGCGGTCAGCCGGACGTCGCACTCGACCGCGTCCGCGCCCTCGTCGAGCGCGCGCCGGTACGCCGCCAGGGTGTGCTCGGGCAGGGCGTGCGAGGAACCGCGGTGGGCGATCACCTGGACGGGCGGCGTGGTGCGCGCCGCCGTCGAGGACGGGTCTGTGCTGGTCACGGGCCCCACGATAGGCGGCGGAAGTGACGCGCAGGCGAAGACGGCCCCAATCTGCGGGGCCGTCTTCGGTGTCGGTCGGTCAGCTCGGCGCCGTCCTGCGGGTCAGCGGGGTGAGCGCCCAGGTGACCAGCGCGGGCACCAGGAAGGCGAACAGCGAGGCGGACGTCCACTCCTGCGGGGTGAAGTGCAGGGCGTCCTGGGCGGAGGTCCAGAAGTCCGTCCACCAGCCGGCCACCGCGGTCGGCGCGATGAACTGGTAGACCGCGAAGCCCAGCACCCAGGGCAGCAGCATCAGGCGGCGCGAGGGCGCGTCGGCGGAGAGGTTCCAGCCGTACCGGCCGGCGCCGAAGAAGTAGTCCACCGCCAGCACCGCCAGCAGCGGCACGAAGACCGAGCCGATCAGACCGAGGAAGTTGGTGTAGGTGTCGGTGAACTTGTCGATCTGCAGTGCCAGCACGGTGATCAGCAGGCCGATCCCGCCGGTCAGCACCCGGCGGTCCACCTTCGGCAGCAGGTTCTGCACCGACATCGCGGTCGAGTACACGTTGGCGAAGGACTGGTCCGTCTCGCGCAGCACCAGCACCAGCAGGAACAGCCAGCCGGCCCAGACGCCGAGGAAGGAGTCGAAGATCCTGTTCGGGTCGCCGTCGGACTGCAGCAGGGCCATCAGGCCGAGCACGTAGCACCAGACCTGGGCGATCGTGTAGCCGGAGAAGCTGCCCCAGAACGCCGAGCGTGCGGTGCGCGAGTGCCGGGTGTAGTCGGCGGCCAGCGGGACGAAGGAGATCGACACCGCGATCATCGCGTCGGTGGCGCCCAGGAAGCCGTGCCAGTTGCCGGCGCCCGGGTCGGGCACCCCCTGGCGGCCCAGCTGGACGGTGAAGTACACCATCGCGACGGCGACCGCACCGGCCACGAAGCGGCGCAGCACCGCGATCGAGCCCAGCGGCCAGATGGTCAGCGCGGTGGTCAGCGCGCCCGCCAGGAGCACGAACAGCCAGCGGTAGCCGTCGGTGTGGGCGACGGTCTGCGCGCCCGCCGCGATCGTCAGCAGCTCGAACACGCCCCAGCCGACGCACTGGACGATGTTCAGCACCGTCGGGACATACGACAGCCGGGTGCCGAACAGCCCGCGCAGGTTCGCCATCGCGGGCGCGCCGGTACGGGCTCCGATCAGCGCGGCCACGCCGAGCATCGCGGTGCCGACCACGGTGCCGGCCACGATCGCGGTCACCGCGGCGGCCAGCGACAGCTCGCTGCCCTTGGCGCCGAGCACGGTCGCGGCGGTGGAGAAGCCGATCAGGCTGACGCCCAGGTTCATCCAGAGCGCGAAGTGGTCCCGGAAGCGCAGCGTGCGCGGCGGCTCGGTGTCCAGCACGAGCGGCGCCTCGGCACGCTCCGGGCGCTCCAGGACGGCGGTCGCCGTGCCGGTGGGGCCCGCGTGACCGCTGTCACCGCCGTGAGCGGTCGGGGACGGTTCGGGGAAACCCTTGGACGCGGGCGCGTCCGAAGAAGAGGATGGCGAAGCAGGCGACATGGCCGATACTCCCTACGCCGGCATTACCCGGACAGGTTCCGGCGGTCTGCGCCCCCTCGACGGTCCGCCCACGATCCCGTGGCGTACGGTCGACCAGCGCACTCTCAGCCTGGATGGTCCAAGCTCCCGCGTGTCAGTTGTGAGCGACAGGCTAACCGGCCCGGGGGTGAACGCCAAGGCCACGGGGTGTGCGGCCCGCATCGCGGGACGCCCGGCGGAGGTGGGGGAGCCTCCGGTCGTCGGCCTGGTCTTCGGTTCGGCCGTCGACTTGCTCGTCGGCTCGGTCATCGCTCGGTCGTCGCTCGGTCGTCGGCGTAGGACAGCCTGGTCGGCGGCCCGGCTGTCGGCTGCGGCTAAGGATTCTTATGAGTTATTCAGAGGGGTCCTTACGGCAAACGAATCGGCAGTACGAAAAACTATGGTCCTTGGTTCTGTCAGCTATGGAGGTCGTTCGTGAGCACCGAGCGCGAGGTTGGGCCCACCGGGCCGCAGGGGGAGCAGCCCTCGGGCGGCCAGGCGGCGGCTGTTCCCGCTTCCGACGGCCACGCCTCGGGCGGGCACCAGCCGACACTGGCCTTCGGCCGGGTCCCCGAGCCCGGGGCCGCTCCGGCCGCCGAGGCCGCACCGGCTGAGGCCGCGCCGACGGAGGGCGTTGCGGCCGATGGTGTTCCGGCCGAGGGCGGGTACCAGCCCACCGTGGCCTTCACCAAGGTCCCCGCGCCGGAGGCGCCCCCGCAGACCCCGGCCGCGCCGGTCGTCGACGCACCGGCCGCCCCGGTCGACGCCGCCACCGGCTACATCGACGCGCCGCCGCCGGTCCTGCCGCCCGCCCCGCCGGTCCCGGCCGCGCCGGCGGCACCCGCCGCACCCGTCGCCGAGAGCCCGGCCCTGCCGCCGGGTGCCAACCCGTACGCCACCCCGGCCCACGGCGTCCCCGCCGCCGGCCCGCACGACCCGTACGGCACCCCGGCCGCCCCCGGCGCGCCCGCCGCGCACCCCGCGCCCGGCCACCACCCGTTCGGCGCCGGCCAGCCGCTCGGCGGCTGGGGTGCCTCCCACGACGCCGGCGGCGGCGCGGGCTACCCGGGTGGCCCGGCCGGACCGCTCGGCTACCCGGCCGACTACCCCGGCGGCCCCGGCGGCCCGCGCAAGAAGCGCGGCGGCCTGGTCGCCCTGATCGCCGCCGTCGCGCTGGTCGCCGGCGTGGCCGGCGGTGCGCTCGGCGTGACCGTCGCGGACCGCAACGACAGCACCAGCAGCGCCGACGACCACCGCAGCACCACCGTCCAGGCCAGCAACACCCAGAAGAACGAGCCCGCTCCCGGCTCGATCGCCGGCATCGCGCAGAAGGCGCTGCCCAGCGTCGTCACCATCAAGGCGCAGGGCAACGGCGAGTCCGGCACCGGCACCGGCTTCGTCTTCGACACCGAGGGCCACATCCTCACCAACAACCACGTGGTCGCGCCGACCCTCAACGGCGGCAAACTGACCGTCAAGTTCGCCGACGGCACGTCCTACAACGCGTCCGTGCTGGGCCACGCCGAGGGCTACGACGTCGCCGTGGTCAAGATCGAAAACCCGCCGAAGAGCAAGCTGGCCCCGCTTCCGCTGGCCGACTCCGACAAGGTCAACGTCGGTGACGCCACCGTCGCGATCGGTGCGCCGTACGGCCTGGAGTCCACCGTCACCAGCGGCATCGTCAGCGCCAAGGACCGCCCGGTCGCCTCCGGCGACGAGACCGGCGGCCAGTCCTCCTACATGAACGCCCTGCAGACCGACGCCTCGATCAACCCCGGCAACTCCGGCGGCCCGCTGCTCGACTCCAGCGGCTCGGTGATCGGCATCAACTCGGCGATCCAGTCCAACGCCTCCGCCAACGGCCGGGCCGGCAGCATCGGCCTCGGCTTCGCCATCCCGATCAACCAGGCCAAGTGGGTCGCCGACACCCTGATCAAGACCGGCAAGCCGGTCTACGCCAAGCTCGACGTGCTGCGCAACGACGACTACAAGGGCGACGGCGCGCAGATCCAGACCCGCGACATCCAGGGCCAGCCGGCCGTCACCCCCGGCGGCGCCGCCGACAAGGCCGGTCTCAAGCCGGGCGACGTCATCACCAAGCTCGGCGGAGTGCCGATCGACAACGGCCCCGCCCTGGTCAGCCGGATCTGGACGCACAAGCCCGGCGAGACCGTCGACGTCGAGTACACCCGCAACGGCCAGCAGTTCAACACCAAGGTCACCCTCGGCCAGCGGGACGGCGACAGCTGACCCCCACCCGCACGAAACGGTGTGCACCGAACCCCGCCGGACCCGTTAGGCTGACCTCCGCCTGGAGAGCTGCCCGAGCGGCCTAAGGGAACAGTCTTGAAAACTGTCGTGCGGTGACCCCGTACCGTGGGTTCGAATCCCACGCTCTCCGCTGGTTGGAGAACCACCTGCTCAGGGCGGGTGCCGAGATCACTCGGCACCCGCCTTCCGCGTTTTCGGCGGGCGGGGGTTGACCCTGACACGGTGGCAGGGGGTGGAGTGGGGGCACCATGTTGAACATCGGAGACTTCGCCAGCCACGGCCGGGTGTCGGTGCGGATGCTGCGCCACTACGACGCGATCGGGCTGCTGCGGCCCGCCAGGGTGGACCCGGTCAGCGGGTACCGGTCCTACGAGGCGTCCCAACTCGCCCGGCTCAACCGGGTGATCGCGCTCAAGGAGCTCGGCTTCACGCTGCAGCAGGTGCGGGCCGTCCTGGACGAGCAGGTGGACGCGGCCGAACTGCGCGGGATGCTGCGGCTGCGCCGGGCCCAACTCGCCGAGGCGATCGCCGCGGACGAGCAGCGGCTGACCCGGGTGGAGGCGAGGCTCCGGACGATCGAGAGCGAGGGGACCATGTCCGCACACGACGTCGTACTGAAGCGGGTGCCGTCCGTCCGGGTGGCCGAACTGACCGCGGTGGCCGCGAGTTACCAGCCGGAGGACATCGGGCCGGTGATCGGCCCGCTGTTCGCGGAGCTGTGCCGGCGGCTGGCCGAGGCCGGGATTGCCGAGGCGGGCCCGTCCGTCGCCCGGTACGAGGACGTGCCGGAGGGCGAGGGCACGGTGCTGATCCGGGTGGCCGTCCCGGTCGGGCCGGCGGTGGAGCCGGGCCGGTACGGCTTCGCGGTGCTCGACCTGCCGCCGATCGAGGAGGCGGCGACGGTCGTGCACCGCGGCTCGATGGACGAGGCGATGGGGAGCTTCCAGGAGCTGGCCCGCTTCATCGACGCGAACGGCTACCGCTCGGCCGGCTACGCCCGGGAGCTCTACCTGGAGTGCCCGGACGACCCGGCGCGGTGGGTCACGGAGTTCCAGGAGCCGGTGGTCCGCCGGTAGGCCCGGTCCGGCCGGGGCCCACGCCCGCAGATCCGCCGGGGGCCCACTTGCCCGGCCTCCGGCGGGCGGGCAGAGTGCGGTGGAGGCGGCTGGCGGCGAGTGGAGGCGGCGATGGGTGACCTGACGGACCGACTGGCGCAGGGCCTTCCGGCCGGGGCGGTGGTGGTGGATCCGGACGTGACCGCCGCCTACCGCCACGACATGGCCGGCTTCTGCGCCGCCGGTGCGCCCGCCGTGGTGGTGTTCCCGGAGACGGTCGAGCAGGTGCAGCACGTGCTGCGCATCGCCACCGCGCTGCGGGTGCCGGTGGTGCCGCAGGGGGCGCGGACCGGGCTGTCGGGTGCGGCGAACGCCGTGGACGGCTGCATCGTGCTGTCGATGGTGAAGTTGAACCGGATCCTGGAGCTCGACCCGGTGAACCGGATCGCGGTGGTCGAGCCCGGCGTGGTGAACGCCGAACTTTCGCGAGCAGCCGGTGAGTTGGGCCTTTCGTACCCGCCGGACCCGTCCAGCTGGGAGTCCTGCACGATCGGCGGCAACATCGGCACCGGCGCGGGCGGGCTCTGCTGCGTGAAGTACGGCGTCACCAGCGAGTACGTGCTCGGCCTGGACGTGGTGCTGGCGGACGGGCGGCTGCTGTCCACCGGGCGTCGGACGGCCAAGGGCGTGGCCGGGTACGACCTGACCCGGCTGCTGGTCGGCTCGGAGGGCACGCTGGGCGTGGTGGTCCGGGCGGTGCTCGCGCTGCGGCCCGCGCCGGCGCCGCAGCTGGCGCTGGCGGCGGAGTTCCCGAGCGCGGACGCGGCGGGCGCGGCCGTCTGCGAGGTGATGGCGTGCGGCCTGACCCCGTCGCTGATGGAGCTGATGGACGCGGTCAGCGTGCGGGCGGTCAACGACCTGGGGCGGATGGGGCTGCCGGAGACGACCCGGGCGCTGCTGCTGGTGGCCTTCGACGGGCCGGACCGGGAGGCCGGGCTGGCGCGGGTGGCGGAGCTCTGCCGGGCGGCCGGGGCGACCGAGGTGGTGCCGGCCGAGGACGAGGCGGAGTCGCAGCTGCTGCTGGAGGCCCGGCGACTGGCACTGCCCGCGCTGGACCGGTTGGGCACCACGATGATCGACGACGTGGCGGTGCCGCGCTCCCGGCTGGCCGAGATGCTGAACGGCGTGGCGCTGATCGCCGAGCGGCACGCGCTGACCATCGGGGTGGTCAGCCACGCCGGGGACGGCAACACCCACCCGATCGTGATCTTCGACGGCTCGGACGAGGAGCAGGCGGCGCGGGCGCAGCGCTCCTTCGACGAGATCATGGCGCTGGGGCTGGAGCTGGGCGGCACGATCACCGGGGAGCACGGGGTGGGGCTGCTCAAGCGGGACTGGCTGGCGCGCGAGCTGGGGCCGGTCGCGCTGGACCTCCAGCGACAGCTGAAGGCGGTCTTCGATCCGCTGGGAATCATGAACCCGGGCAAGATGGTGTGATGTTATTTCTCCCATATTCCAGTATGACTTTCCGATGGTCTGGGAATGGCTGGGAAAGTCGACATGGGAGGGTGGTCGAACTTTTCGGGGGCGCGTTTCCTGATTTCCCTGCGCCGGGGTGGTGCGCCTGGTGGTTCGTTTGACGGCGGAGCGCCCTGCCTGAAGGGCCTTCCAGGAGGTCATCGCCCGGGCAAAGTGCCAGCTCAGTAGGGGCGTGTCGGCGCACTGTCCGATTTTCGGTCCGTTATGCGCAGCCCGGGTGGATATCACGCTAACGGGCGAAAACTGCTTCGCCGACTAGTGCTTTGTCGATTTGTTGCGGAAGTCTGTCTCTCGGCGTCGCAGCCCGCAGGTGTTCGTCTGGCCGGCGAACTCCCGCACCCCCTGCTCGACAATTGCACGATTTACAGCTTCTTGGAGGCTCTCATGGCTCGCATCCACACCCGCCGGGTGGCCGGACTCCTGCTCGCCGCCCCGCTCGCGGCCGGCCTGCTGCTGGCCGGTGCCGGTGCTGCGGCCGCCGACAACGGTGCGGGCGCCGGTGCCGGCTCCAACGCCGGCGTGGTGTCCAACGTCGGCACGGGCAACGTGTTCGGCGGGGTCGACGGCAACTACATCTCCACCCAGCAGACCGCCACCGGGACGGGCGCCTCGAACCAGAACAACACCCTCGCGGTGAAGGACAACGCGGGCACCATCCTGGCCGGGCAGTCCAACAAGAACATCAACGTCGTGTTCGCCCCGATCTTCCACTGATCCGATCGGGCACCACCGACGGCGGGGGCGCCGGAGGTGGGCGGCCGCGGGTGAGCTGAGCACTCGCGGAGGGGCTCGAACCAGTCTCCGGGCGGAATTCCCGCCCGGGCGCGGATCAGAACAGCGCATGACCGGCCAGCGGAAAGGGTCACCGTGAAGCCGGCCTCGTGGGCGGTGCCGCCATCGGCACCGCCCACGAGTGCGTCCGGAGCCGGGAGCGAACCGCCCGGGCCCGCTCGTCGCCGGCTGCCCGTCGCCGCCGACACCGCCCGGGACCGCCCGTCGAGGCCGGCCCGGACGGCCCGGACGCGTCCAGCGAGGGCCCGCGCCCGGAGCCGTCGGTGTTCGGCGGTACGGTTGCGCTCCGACAGCGCACCACGTGCCCGGGCCCGGGAAGGACGGCCCGGCCGGGGCGGCGACCGCGGCAACCGGAGGAGAGGGCGCGCGATGGCGGCGGAGGAGGAGGGCCTGACCGGCCCGGGCGAGGCCTGGCCTGCACCGGAGCCGGTTCCGCGATCCGGGCCGGACGCCCGCCGGGAGCCGGCGGAGCACCGGCCCGAGCCGAAGTCCGTGCCCGAGCTGCTGCTCGGCCGCCCGCCGATGGCCCGCCCGCTGCCGACCTTCGACGCCGAGGCCGCGCCCGCCGAGCCCGGCCCGCTGTTCGTGGACTGGCTCGCCACCGCGCTGGCCGCCGGCGTGCCGGACCCGCAGGTGGTCACCCTCTCCACGGTCGACGCGGACGGCCTGCCGGACGCCCGGGTGCTGGTGCTGCGCGACGTCGACGCGGCCGGCACCGGCTGGGTCTTCTCCGCCGCCGCCGACAGCCCCAAGGGCCGCCAGCTGGCCGACCACCCGGCCGCCGCGCTGACCGTCTACTGGCCCCAGCTGGGCCGCCAGGTACGGGTCCGCGGCACCGTCGAGCGGGCCGCCGACCTGGTCGCCGCCGCCGAGTTCGCCACCCGCTCCCCGGACGCCCGGGTCGGCGCGCTGGTCGGGCGGCAGAGCGAGCCGATGGCCTCGCTCGCCGAGTACGACGAGGCCGTCGCCGTCGCCCGCCGCCGCCTGGAGGCCACCCCGGACGCCGTCGCGGCCGGGCACGCGGTCTACACCCTGTGGGCGCACGAGGTGGAGTACTGGCAGGGCGACGCGCAGCGCCGGCACGTCCGGCTGCGCTACACCCGCACCGGACCGGTCCGGACCCCGGAGTGGTCGCGCACCCTGCTGTGGCCGTGACGACCTGACGGTCCAAGGGCCCGGCCCTTGGACCGACCGTGCTGCCCTACCGCCGCCCGGTCAGCGTGGCTCCCACGCTGGCCGCCACCACACAGCCGATCCCGGCCAGCTGCGGCACGCCCAGCAGCTGGCCGAGCACCACCAGGCCGACCAGCGCGCTGACCGCCGGCTCCAGACTGACCAGCACGCTGAACACCCGCTGCGGCATCCGCCGCAGCGCGGTCATCTCCAGCGCGTACGGGATCACCGGCAGCAGCAGCGACACCCCGGCCACCGCGGCCAGCAGCCCCAGCGGCGAGGCGCCGGGCGCGGTCAGCCCGTCCCAGGCCTGGCCGAGTCCGAACGGCGCCAGGGCGAGCGCGCCGACCGTCATCGACACCGCCAGGCCCTGGAAGCCCTGGAAGGCGGCGCCGACCTTGTCGGTGAACAGGATGTACGCGGCGTAGCAGGCGGCCGCCCCGAAGGCGTAGAGCAGTCCGACCGGGTCGAGCCCGCCCCCGTCGCCGCCCTCGCCGAGCAGGGTCAGCAGGACGACGCCGCCGGCGGCGAGCAGCGCCCAGAGCAGGTGGCTGGCACGCCGGGCGAAGACCAGGGCGACCGCGAGCGGGCCGAGGAACTCGATGGTCGCGGCGGTGCCCATCGGCAGCCGGTCGATCGCCCCGGCGAACAGGAAGGTCATCCCGGCCGAGGCCACGCCCAGCAGGGCCGCCGCGGCGAGGTCGCGCGGGCGCTTGTCGCGCAGCCGGGGCCGGGTGACGGCGAGCAGGATGACCGCCGCGAAGCCCAGCCGCAGGAAGGTGGTGCCGCTGACCCCGAGCGGGCCGAACAGCGGCTTGGACAGGGCGATCCCGGTCTGCACCAGGAACATCGCGGTCAGACAGAGAAGCGGCGCCGGGATCCTCTCCGGGCGCCGCAGGACCTTCGGGAGTCGGCCGGTGGGCCGACCGGGGGGCGCGTCGGGCGGTGCCGTGGAGCCGGGTGCCCCGCCTCGTCGCCAGCTGCCCCGCTCGCCGGCGGGCTCGCCCTGGGGGGCGGGCGGCATGGCAAGCGCCTCGGCGACGGCGGCAGCCGGCATCGGGGCGGTGGTTTCGCTGGGATGGGAGGTGGGCATATGGGCGAGTTTGCCGTAAGGAGTGATGAACGGGCAAGCTCGTTACAACTATCGGGACGGATGTGGACGGGTGCGGCCGAAAGGGTGGGCTCTCCCGGTGCGCCCGGCGTGGTTGCCGCATTCGTCCGATGGTCCGTCAGTAGCAAGGGCGGGTGCGCTATCTCCGCCCCGTGGCCCTGCTCGCCGCCTCCCTCGTGCTCCTGCTGGCCACCGACGGGACGGGCGTGAGCGCCGGGGCCGCCGCCCTCCCACGCATCCGGGCCCTCACCCTGCCCGACCGGTTCGGCCCGCCCAGGATCCACGACGACTTCACCGGCCCCGCCTTCGACGTCTGCACCGCGCCGCCCCTCGACACCCTGCGGGCCTGGCACGGGGTCTCCCCGTACGGCGCGCTCGGCATCTACGTCAGCGGCGCCCAGCGCGGCTGCGGCCAGCCCCGGCTCACCGCCGAGTGGGTGCGCCAGGCCCGCGCACTGGGCTGGCGCTTCCTGCCGGCCCACGTCGGGCTCCAGGCGCCGTGCAGCGAACTCGGCAACAAGCCGCGCCGGATCGACCCCGCCCACGCGGTCGAGCAGGGCCGGGACGAGGCCACCGAAGCCGTCCACGCGATGGGCTCGCTCGGATTCGGCAAGGGCGGCCCGGTCTACCTCGACATCGAGGCCTACCCGATGCGCGACCCCGCCTGCGGCCAGGCGGTGGTCGACTTCGCCGTCGGCTGGACCCAGGCCCTGCACGCCGCCGGCTACCGCTCCGGCTTCTACTCCAGCCTCGACTCCGGCATCGCCGACCTGGCCGCCGCCGCCCGGGCCGGCAGCTTTCCGCTGCCCGACGCCCTCTGGTACGCCCGCTGGGACGACCGGGCCGACACCGCCGACTCCGGCGCCCTAGGCTCCGACCTCTGGGGCTACCACCAGCGCGTCCACCAGTACCGCGGCAACGTCGAGGAGACCTACGGCGGCGCCGCCCTCACGATCGACCGCAACCACGTCGACGGCCCGACCGCGGGCTGACGCGTCGCCGATCCGTGATGCGGGCAACGGGGCCGGGATACTGACAGCGGGCGGGGCGGGGCGGCACAATCGGGCACGTCCGCGCGCATTACCGCCCGGTAGGTGCCGCAGGCGCAGCCGCCAGTGCCGCCAGGTCAAGGAGGACCCGTGTTCAGCACGATGCAGGACGTCCCGCTCACCGTCGCCCGGATTCTTGAGCACGGGTCCACCATCCACGGCCGGTCCACCGTCACCACCTGGGACGGCACCGGGCCGGTCGTGCGGACGTACGCCGAGGTGGGGGCGCGGGCCGCGCAGCTCGCCCACGCGCTCCGCGACGAACTGGGGGTGACCGGGGACGACCGGGTCGCGACCCTGATGTGGAATAACTCGGTCCACCTGGAGGCCTACCTCGCCGTCCCCGCGATGGGGTCCGTGCTGCACACGCTCAACCTGCGGCTGCCCGCCCACCAGCTGTCGTTCATCGTCAACCACGCCGCCGACCACGCGGTGATCGTGGACGGCAGCGTGCTCCCGCTGCTCGCCGCCGTCCTGCCGGACCTCGCCCCGACGCTCCGGCACATCGTGGTGAACGGCCCCGGCGACCGCTCGCTGCTGGCCGGCTTCCCGGGCACCGTGCACGACTACGAGGAGCTGATCGCGGGCCGGCCCACCGCCTACCCGTGGCGCGGCGACCTCGACGAGCGCGAGGCCGCCGTGCTCTGCTACACCTCCGGCACCACCGGGGACCCGAAGGGCGTGCTCTACAGCCACCGCTCGGTGTACCTGCACTGCCTCCAGGTCAACACCGGCGACAACTTCGCCTTCACCCCGCGTGACACCGCGCTGCCGGTGGTCCCGATGTTCCACGTGAACGCCTGGGGCATCCCGCACGCCGCCTTCATGTCCGGCGCCAACCTGCTCATGCCGGATCGTTTCCTCCAGCCCAAGCCGATGGCCGAGATGATCGCCGCCGTCCGGCCCACCGTCGGCGCCGCCGTCCCGACCATCTGGAGCGGCCTGCTGGACGAGCTCGACGCGGGCGACTACGACACCTCCAGCCTGCGCATGGTGGTCATCGGCGGCAGCGCCTGCCCGCCCTCGCTGATGAAGGGCTTCGAGGAGCGCCACGGCATCCGCGTGCTGCACGCCTGGGGCATGACCGAGACCTCGCCGCTCGGCTCCTTCGCCCAGCCGCCCGGTGGCCTCACCCCGGAGGAGGAGTGGCCCTACCGGGTCACCCAGGGCATCTTCCCGGCCTCCGTCGAGGCCCGGCTGGTCGGCCCGTCCGGCGAGCGGATGCCGCACGACGGCGTCGCGGCGGGCGAGCTGGAGGTGCGCGGCCCGTGGATCGCCGGGGCCTACTACGGCGGTGCCGGGCAGGACCCGCTCCGGCCGGACGACAAGTTCTCCGAGGACGGCTGGCTGCGCACCGGCGACGTCGGCACCATCACCGCCGACGGCTACCTGACCCTCACCGACCGGGCCAAGGACGTGATCAAGTCCGGCGGCGAGTGGATCTCCTCGGTCGAACTGGAGAACCAGTTGATGGCCCACCCCGAGGTGGCCGAGGCCGCCGTGGTCGCCGTCCCGGACGAGAAGTGGGGCGAGCGCCCGCTGGCCACGGTCGTGCTGCGCCCGGGTGCCACGGCCGGGCTGAGCGAGCTGCGGGCCTTCCTGGCCGGACGGATCGCCTCCTGGCAGCTGCCGGAGCGCTGGTCGATCGTCGAGTCGGTGCCGAAGACCTCGGTCGGCAAGTTCGACAAGAAGGTGATCCGCGCCAGCTACGCGGCGGACGAACTGGACGTGACGGTGCTCGGCAAGGAGTAGCCGCCCGCCCGACCGCCGAGGGCCGGCCACCCCCGTTCCAGCGGGGTGGTCGGCCCTCGGCGCGTGCCGTGTGGATCTCGCCGGGCCCTCGGCGTCAGGGCGCGGTCAGCCCGCCGCGGCGACGCCCGCCTCGCCCATCGCGCCGATCCGCCCGAGCAGGTCGACGATCCGGGACTGGACGTCGGCGCTGGTCGAGCGCTCGGCGAGGAACAGCACCGTCTCGCCGGTGCGCAGCCGGGGCAGTTCGCGCGGGTCGAGGTCCACCGAGGTGTAGACCACCAGCGGGGTGCGGTGCAGCCGGTCGTTGGCGCGCAGCCAGTCCAGCAGGCCGACCCGGCGGCGGCGGATCTGGAGCAGGTCCATCACCACCAGGTTGGGCTGCACGCTGCTGGCCCGGGCGACGGCGTCGTTCTCGTCCACCGCGTGCTCGACGTGCATGCCGCGCCGCTCCAGGCTGCTGATCATGGCGGCGGCGATGTCCGGGTCGCCCTCGACCAGCAGGACGCGCGGGGCGTGGTGCTCGCCGTCGCGCGGCGCGAGGGCGCGCAGCAGCACGGCCGGGTCGGCGCCGTACGCGGCGTCCCGGGTGGCCTGGCCGAGACCGGCGGTGACCAGCACCGGGACGCGGCTGTTGAGCGCGGCGGTGCGCAGCGACTGCAACGCGGTGCGGGTGATCGGGCTGGTCAGCGGGTCGACGAAGAGCGCCGCGGGGAAGCCGGCGACCTGGGCGTCCACCTCCTCGCGGGAGCGGACGATCACCGGGCGGTAGCCGCGTTCCTGGAGGGCCTGCCGGGTGGCCGGATCGGGCTCGGGCCAGACCAGCAGCCGACGGGCGCTGCCGCCCTCGCCGGTCGAGCCGTTCGGGCCGGCCATGGCCGGCGGCTGCTCCTCGGTCCGGTCGCCGGCGGCGGCGGGCAGTTCGGCCATCGGGCGCGGGGCGGTCCTGGCCTCGGCCGGGACGGGCGGCTGCGGTCCGGCGGCGGGGGTCGGCGAACCGCCGAGCGGGCGCGGCGGCGCGAGTTCGGCGAGACCGGTGCCGACCGGGCGCGGGCCGGACGGGTCCTCGGCGGCGGGCAGCGCCGGGCGGGCGGCCGGCAGCGCGGCGGGGCCGCCGGGCGCGGGCCGGTCCTCCTGCGGGGCCTGGTCGGACGGCGCGGCCGGGGCCTCCTGGCCGGGGCCGGGCGGCACGGCCAGCCGGCGACGGCGGCCGGTCGGTGCGGCGGCGGGCTCGGGCTGCGCGGGTGCCGGGCCGGTCGGCAGGGCGTGCTCCAGGCCGGGGTACACCGGGGTGTCGGTGGCGCCGGGGAGGGCGAAGCCACCGGAGGAGTCCTCGGTGGAGGGCAGGGCGCGGCGCCGGCGGGGCTTGGCCTCGGCGCCGTCGGCGGCCGGGGCGCCTTCCGCGGCGGGCGTGCCGCCCGCCGGGGTGCCGTCGGCGGGGGCGGCACCGGTGCCGGGGCCGAGCGCGAGCGGTTCGCGCCCGCCGGTCCGGTGCTGCTGCGGGCGCTCGCCCTCGACGGGGACGGCGTAGGCGGGGCCGGAGCGGCCGTCGTCCTTGCCCCAGGGGTCGCGCTGCGCGCCGTCCGGACCGGCCAGGCCCTGGCGGCCGTACGCGGGGTCGTTGCCGGTGCCGTTCCACTGTTCGGGGACGGCCCGTTCGATCCGGGCGGGGGCGTTCGGCCACTGGTCGGCGGGGGCGCTGGGGGCGGTCCGGGCCGGCGGCGCCGGCTCCTCGGCGGCGGGGCGGCCCCGGCGGCCGCGCCGCTCGGCGGTGGGTTCCTCGGCGGGCTGCTCCGCCTCCGCGGCCGGGGTCTCGCGGTCGGGCTGCTCGCCGCCGTCGGCGACCGGCTCGGCGGCCTCGTCGCTGCTGGGCAGCTGCGGGATGCCCGGCAGGTCGGGCAGGACGGCGCTGTCGCCCTCCTTGGGCCGGTCGGAGCGGCCCTCGGCGGCCGCGCGCTCGGCGGCGGCCTTCGCGGCGGCCGGGTCCAACGGCAGCTCGACGACGTACGTGGTGCCGGCCTTGCCGGGCAGCTCGTGCGGCTGGAGCACGCCACCGTGGCGCTCGACCACCGCGCGGGCTATCGGCAGGTGGACGGGGCTGCCGCCGAGGCCGGGCCCGCGGATCTCGACCCGGGCGACCTCGCCGCGCTGGGCGGCGGCCAGGACGACGGTCGGCGGCTCGCCGCCGGAGGGCAGCGCGGCGGGCGCGCCGGGGGCGGCCAGGCCGGGGGAGGGGGCGGTCGGGGCGTCCAGGGCGAGGCCGATGCCGCTGACGTCGGCGACCAGGTGGGCCAGCGCCTGGGCGAGCCGGCGCTCGTCGGCGATCACCTCGACGGCGGCGGCGTGCACCGAGAACCGCACCCGGCCCGGGCCGACCAGCTCGCCGGCCGCCTCGACGGCCCGTCGGACCACCTTGTCCAGGGCGACCGGCACCCGCCGCTCGGTCGGCTTGCGGCGGTCCTTGCCGTCCTTGCCGTCCTTCGCGTCCGGGCCGTCCGCCGGGGCGGTCTCGCCGGTTTCGCCGGCCTCGGAGCGCTGGTGCGCGAGCACGCCGTCGATCAGCCGGCTGAACCGGCGGCACTCGTCGGCGAGCCGGCGCAACGTCCAGTTGGCCTCCGGCCACAGCTGCCCGGCCGGGTCGGCGGCGAGCGCGTCCAGCCGCTGGTTCAGCGCGGTCAGCGCGCCGCCGAGTTCGCTCTCCAGGACGGCGGTGAGGTGTTCGTTGCGGGCGACCAGGGCGAGTTCGCGGCTGCGGTCGGTGAAGGTCATCACCGCGCCGACCAGTTGGTCGCCGTCCCGCACCGGCGCGGTGGTGAGGTCGACGGTGACCGGGCGGCCGTCTTTGCGCCACAGCACGGTGCCGCGCACCCGGTGCTTGCGTCCGGAGGTCAGGGTGTCCAGCAGCGCGGACTCCTCCAGCGCCAGCGGTGTGCCGTCGGCCCGGGAGTGCTGGATCAGCGGGTGCAGTTCGCGCCCGCCCAGCTCGCTCGCCCGGTACTCCAGGATGTGCGCGGCGGCAGGGTTGACCAGCACGCAGCGGCCTTCGAGGTCGACGCCGAGCACGCCCTCGGCGGCGGCGCGCAGGATCATCTCGGTCTGCTTGTGCTGGCGGCGCAGCTCGGCCTCGACGCCGAGCCGGCTGGAGAGGTCGCGGACCAGCAGCAGGAGCAGGTCGCTCGCGGAGGACGGGCGGGAGCGCTCGCGGTACGAGTCGTACGAGGTGAGTCCGTAGCCGCGGTCCTCGCCGGTGCCGTCGTCGGGGAAGTCGTTGCCGGAGACCTCGACCGGGAAGCTGGTGCCGTCGGTGCGCCGGGCGGTCATCCGGACCGGGCGGTCGGGTTCGTCGCCGTCGCGGGCGGCCGGGCGCATCGAGCCGGGGATCCGGCTGGGGTCGAACTCGGGCAGGAGGTCCAGCACGCCCATGCCGACCAGCGAGGTGCCGGGCGTCTGGAGCGCCTGGACGGCTGCGCTGTTGGCGTCCACGACGGTGCCGTTGCTGTTCACCAGCAACAACGCGTCGGGCAGGGCGTCGAGTATGGCGGCGAGGCGAGCAGCGCCTCGGATCGGCCTGCTGCTCACGTCGACAGGTCTCCTCGGCTCAGGGCAGCTCCTCCGGAGACGGCAGTATCTCATTCTTCTTTGCGGCGGGGTCGACCCGCCTAGTAACGTGGGCGGTGGTTGGTGCCGAGCCCCACGGTTGTGGCATCATCTCAGGCACACGGAACGGGTCCGCTCACGCGGACGTGGTCCCTGTGGAGGAGGCTTCGCCTAGTCCGGTCTATGGCGCCGCACTGCTAATGCGGTTTCGGGGTTATTCCTGATCGAGGGTTCAAATCCCTCAGCCTCCGCAGCCGGAAAGCCCCGTCGACGATCTTGTCGGCGGGGCTTTCCCCATCCCCGGGGAGGTTCCGGGCCCACCCCGCCACCCGCCTCCCCGACCTGTCCCGCGGGCCGGGCCCGTCGGGGGCCCCGAGCGGCCTCCAGGGGGTCGGCCCGGAGGGAGGGAGCAATCGATTTCGTCCCGCGTCGCAGGTCATGTAATGTTGTCCCCGCACCGCCCCGCTGGCACCGTTCATCAGGGCGAGCGCTCATAGCTCAACGGATAGAGCACTTGACTACGGATCAAGAGGTTGCAGGTTCGAATCCTGCTGAGCGCACCAATCTCCGCAAGATCGGGTTCGCCCGTTCCTTGCGCTCATAGCTCAACGGATAGAGCACTTGACTACGGATCAAGAGGTTGCAGGTTCGAATCCTGCTGAGCGCACCAGCGAGAAGCCCCCGGCCACCGGCCGGGGGCTTCTCCCGTTTCCGGGCCCGGACAGGGCGCCGGGTGCCTGGTCCGTTCTGGATTGCGGGCCTAATGGATGAAATGCATCTGTTTCGGGTATATCCCGTCCTGTCGCTCGGATGACCGCCAAACGGGTGGGACCCGGCTATAAGCCCAGGTGTCGCAGTATGACCGGCTCAGGATCGTGATTCCTTTTTGTCAGATCTTGTGCCCAGGCTGCCCGGCACCCCGGCAGCCGACCGCGAAGGAGAGCCGGATGGGCCGACAGTTTCCCCGCACGGCCGTCGCCCTGACCGTCCTCGTGGCCGGGCTGCTGACCGGCTGGAACGCCCCACGCTCGGTGGCCCAGCAGTCCCCTGACGCCTGGTCGGGGGAGCACCGGGCGGTCCTGCCCTCCGGCCTCTCCGTCCAGCTCGAATTCACCGCCACCCCGGGTACCGAGGTGGCCGCCGCGGCCGGCGAACTGGCCGACCGCCCCGGCGGGGGGCGTGCGGCCGGGCCGTACACGGACGGAATGCACCCCGGGAACCCCGCGCAGACCTTCAGCGTCACCGAGAACCGCCCGCAGACGGACGGATCCTGGCGCACCGTCGGAACGCTCCGGCTCGCCTTCTCCCGACCGGTCCGCAATCCCCGGCTGCACCTCAGCGGATTGGTCGCGCTCGCCACCGGGAAGTCGGGCACCACCAGCACCGCGGCCCGGCTGACCCTCACCGGCGGCTCACCCGCCGCCCCCACCCTGGTCAACCGCACCGACTGGCCCGGCTGGACGGTCGACGCCAACGCCCTCGCGCCCGTCGGAGCCGACGGCAGCTCCGACGGCGCGGCCGGCTCCGCCTCCGAGGGCACCCTGGAACTCGTCGGCACCCTGCGCACCGCGGTCTTCCGGATCGAGCAGCGCTCCACCGCCCGGGCCGGCAGCACCACCGCCCCGCCCGTCCTGCGCCAGGCCTACACCGTCACCGTCGACGAGGACCTCGGCACCGCCCCGCAGAACTACGGCAACGCCTCGCACGTGCTCTCCGACCTGTTCCTCGGCGCGGACGCCGCCAACGCTGCGCACCGCACCCGCCCCCGGTCCGCCGACGACCGGGGCACGGTCGGGCCGACCGGTGAGCCGCTGGTCCAGCTCGACCACGGAGCCGGCCGGCGCAGCGTCTTCGCCAGCCCGCCGCCCCCCAAGCTCCAGCCCGGCCGCGGCGAGTACCAGGGCGCCGACCCGTCGATCGGCTTCCCCACCGAGGCCGCGATCGGCCGCTACTACCGGCTCACCGTCCCGGTGGCGGTCGGCGACCAGCCCGCGACCCTGGCCGGCTGGATCGACTTCGACCACAGCGGGCGCTTCGACCCCGCCGAGCGGGTGCAGACCGAGATCCCGGCCGGCGCCGACACCGCGACCCTGGAATGGACCGTCCCGACCGGCGCCGGCTCCGGCGACACCTGGGCCCGGCTGCGGATCGCCCGCGACGCCAGCCAACTCGTCCCCTCCGGCGGCTTCGCCGACTCCGGGCAGGTCACCGACCAGCGGATCAAACTGACCGTCGGCGCCGCCCGGCCCGAGATCGCCGAACCCGTCGACGGCGCCGTCCTCGCCGAAGCCCGTCCGCGGGTCCACGGCGACGGAGCGGTCGACGGTGCCTCGGTGGAGATCCGGGACGGTGACGCCACGGCCTGCCGGGCCCGGGTCGAGCGCGGCGGCGGCTGGTCCTGCCGGCCCGGTGAAGCGCTCACCGCGGGCCCGCACTCCCTCACCCCGGTCGAGATCACCAGCGGTGGTGTGGTGCTGCGCGGCGAGGCCGTCCGGGTCACCGTGAAGACGGCGCCGCCCGCAGCGCCCGTCCTCACCCTCCCGGAGTACACCAACGACCCGGGGATCCAGCTCACCGGCACCGGCGAGGCGGGCAGCACCGTCGCGGTCACCGACCAGGCCGCCGAACTGTGCCGCAGCGCCGTCCGGGCGGACGGCCAGTGGTCCTGCCTGCCGGTCGAGAACCTGGTGGACGGGCGCCACCTGCTCACCCCCGTCGCGGTCGACGCGGCCGGGAACCGGACGGCCGGGCAGGCGGTCGTGCTGGTCGTCGACACCGTCCCGCCGGACAAGCCGGTGCTCGGCTCGCCGGCCGCCGGGGAGACCCTGCGGGTCAGTCGGCCGACGTTCACCGGGCGGGCCGAGCCGGGCTCGAAGGTGCTGGTCACGGCGCGGGCGGGCGGCTCGGCGGCCTCGGGGCCGGCTTCGGCCTCGGGTTCGGCCTTGGGTTCGGTCTCGGGCGAGCGGACGGTGCTGTGCGGGGCGACGGCGGCCCTCGACGGCAGCTGGACCTGCACCGCCAACCGGGACCTGACGGACGGGCAGCAGTGGCTGGTCGTCACGGCGACCGACCTGGCGGGGAACGGGGCGGCGGCGGACGCGGTGCCGGTGCGCGTCGCGGCGGCGCCGAGCCCGTCGGTATCGGCGGCGGCGTCGACTTCTGCGGTGCCGAGTTCGGGGGCGTCGGTTCCCGTGCGGCCCAGCCCCGCGGCCTCGGTGTCGACCGTGGCAACCGTGCCGAGCCCGTCGGCGTCGGCTTCGGTGCCGATCGGGCCGAGTCCGAGCGTGGCGGTGCCGGTGCTGCCCTCGGCCGGTGCTTCCGCGCCGGTGGCCTCCTCCGTACCGTCCCGTCCCGCGATGTCGCCCACGCCCACGTCCACGTTCCCGTCCACGCCTTCGATCCCGGTCACCTCGTCGCCGAGCCCGGTTGTGGGGGCGGCGCCCGATGCGTCCGTGCTCGCGCCGGTGCCGGTGGGCGTGCTGCCGATTGCCGTTCCGGCAGCGGCCGGGCCGTCCGCTGCTTCAGTCACCCCGACCATCCCGACCGCCCCCACCACCACCTCCGCCGGTTCCGTCCCTCCGACGCTCCGTACCGTTCCGTCCCTGGGCGCCAGTCCGTCCCGGGCGGCCGTCGGCGTCGTGGCGTCGTCACCGTCACCGTCACTGCCACCGCCCCTGTCATTGCCTCCGTCACTGTCACCGTCATCGACGCCGGTGGCGGCCGAACCGCTCGGGTCCGCCGGGGAGAGTGCCGGGCAGCTGCCGGCGCCGCCCAGTGCGTCGCCCGTGGGGGCGGCCGCGGAGGCCTCGCAGGCGGCGGCCGCGCGGTCCACCGCGAGCGGTTGGCGCGGTGGGGTCGCCGGTGGCCTGCTGGTGCTCGCCGCCATCGGGCTGATCACCCGCCGGGTGTTCGCCCGTGATGGCGGTGTCCGGCGGCGCTGACCTGCGCTGAACCATCCCGACCATCCATTCATGTGCCTGCGCGTCAGGTCGGCTTCGGACGATTCGTCAGCAAATGTCGACACACCTCACCTCAAATGTCGCATTTGATGACGTATGAACTTAGCCTGATCTTGGCACTGCCCGTCAGATCCGGGCCGCCCGTTGCGCGACACACCGACCCCGAGGATCCGTGCATGGACGTCACCCGCGATTCTTCGCAGCGACCCGACCACCTGCCCAAGGCGCTCCCACCGGCCTTGCCGGAACGTTCCGCCTCCGGCGCCAGCCCGCTGGCCACCGCCACAGCCACCGTCACGGCCGCCAAGACGGCCAAGCTGCTCGGCCCGGTCGACGGCGGCCCCGCGACCACTCCGTTGGTCGTCGTCCCCGGCCCGGCCTCCGGCGCCTCCGCCGACCTGCGCGATCCGCTGGAGGCGGCCGCCCCGGAGACCGCCGAGATCCCGGAAGCCATCCAGGTCGGCGCCCCCGCGGCCGCCACCTCCCGCCGCCCCCCGCGCGCCGACCAGGCGGTCCGCGAGCACGGCGCCACCGCCCTGCCCGGCTGGATCGCCCTGCTGGTGGTGCTGGTCGGCGTGGCCGGCGTGCTGCTGATGCTGCTGCGCGACGGCGTCATCCCGTACTGGGACGCGCTGCCCGACCTGCGCAGCGCCGCCGCGCAGGCGAGCGGCCAGGCCGAGGTGGACGCCAAGTCGGTCGCCGCGGTCAGCGCGGTCGGCCTGCTCGTGGTGTTCGCGCTTGCCGGGCTGCTGGCCAACGCGGGCGGCGAGACCCGGGTGCTGACCCGCTGGGGCCGCTACCGGGGCACCGTCCGCCGCACCGGCCTGGTCTGGGTCAACCCGCTGCTGCGCCGGCGCCGGGTGGACGTGCGACTGCGGCACTGGCGCAGCGAGCCGGTCAAGGCGGTCGACCGGACCGGCACGCCGATCGTCGTCCGGCTGCTGATCGTCTGGCGGGTCAAGGACACCGCGCGGGCGCTGCTGGCGATCGAGGACCACGAGAGCTACCTGCGCGAGCAGGTCCAGGCGGTACTCACCCGCACCGCGTCCATCCTGCCGTGCGACAGCAACGCGGCGCCCGGGCCCGCGCTGCGTGACGGGCAGTGGTTCGCCGACGAGCTGACCAGAGCACTGGCCGCCGAGGTCGCCCCGGCGGGCCTGGAGGTCTACTCGGCGCAGCCGCTGGCGCTGGACTACGCGCCCGAGGTCGCCGAGTCGATGCGCCGCCGCCGGCTGGCCGACCTGGACGCGGGCCTGCGGACGGTGCTGGTGGACGACGCGGTCGAGGCGGCGGCGCTCGCCGTCCGGCGGCTGGAGCGCGCCACCGCCCACGAACTGGACGAGGCCGCCCGCAGCGCGCTGATGGAGCAGTTGCTGGTCGCCTTCGTCGCCCCGGCCGGAGTGGCCGCCTCGGTACCGCCCCCGGCCGCACGGGCCGGGCGGAAGGAAGGACGACCCGCATGAGGATAGCCACCGGCGCGTACGCCGATCCCGGCCTCGACCTCGACGCCGATTTCGACGCCGCCCTCGACCGGGGCCTGATCGGCTTCGAGGAGAGCACCGGCAGCATCCCCGCGATCGCGGGGTGCGGCTGCCCGAACTGCGCGGCCCGGCCGCGCACCGCCCGCCCCGCGGCGGGGACCGGCGGCAGCCGAATACACCGCGCCGTGCGAAGTACCTGCCTGGCAACCACCGTGCTGGCGGGCGCCGGCGTGGTCGGCCTGACGGCCGGTGCCGGGTCCGCGCACGCCGCGGCCGGGAAGCAGGGCTGGGACGGGTCGAAGTACTGGTTCAAGAACGGCGCCGGCGAGTGGCGGTGGACCAGCCACTACGACGTCTACGCGGGCCGCACCGGCCAGTCCGGCGGCTCGGGCGGCTCGGGCGGTGCCAGTGGCAAGGCGGCCGCCGTGTCCAACGGTTCGGCCTCCTCCGCTTCCTCCTCCGGACTGCGCCAGGGCTGGGACGGGTCGAAGTACTGGTTCAAGAACGGCAGCGGCGAGTGGCGGTGGACCAGCCACTACGACGTCTACGCGAGCCGCACCGGCCAGTCCGGCGGCGGCGCTGATCCCGCTCCCGCCCGGCCCGCGGCCACGCCGTCGGCGGACCAGGCACCGGCCTCCGGCAGCATGGAGGCGGCCATCGACTACGCGCTCGCCCAGCTGGGCAAGCCGTACGTCTGGGGCGGCAACGGCCCGTCAGGCTACGACTGCTCGGGGCTCGTCCAGCAGGCCTACCGGCGCAGTGGGATCAGCCTGCCGCGGGTGGCCGACGACCAGTACGCGGCCACCACGCCGATCAGCGCGGGGCAGCTGCGCCGCGGCGACCTGGTGTTCTGGTCGGACAGCGGCCGGGCCTCCGGGATCCACCACGTGGGGATCTACCTGGGCGGTGGCAAGTTCGTCGAGGCGCCCCGGCCCGGCAAGACGGTTCGGGTCTCCACTCTCAACTCGGGCTACTACCCGACCCACTTCGGGCGGCCGTAGCGCCGGGGCGCACCGGGCCCCCGACGGCACGCCGCTGTCGGGGGCCCGAAGCGTGACCGTGGCCACCTGGTCGTCCCCGCGGATACATCGGGTGCGCAGTTCGGGCCCGATCTGCCAATGGGCCGGTGCGCCAAGCGCGTTGGCCGTCCTTTTCCGGGCCGATTCGCCGACCGCCCGGAAAATCGCCCGGATTTCGTCGACGGTGCCGGCGCGGGCCCTCAGATCGGCGGGGCCGACGGTCATCCTGCGGGTGTTACCGCCCGGGCCCGGATTGTCTGCGGAATCGAGGGCCGGGCGCGCGTACTTCTTCCGGTCCTCGTCGTCGAAGAGCCCGTCCCGGGCGGGATTCCCGGCGATGCCGCCGCCGTGGTGGATTCGGCGTTGAAGTCCCGCTCCGCGTCAGGTCGTTCGTGGACCAAGTCTGATCACTGCGGACGGCGTTCCCAACCGGGCGGGGTTCGCCGGGAACGGGCGCAGGCTGCGAACGGGCCCGGGTGGGGGCGGGTTCGCAGCCTGCGGGTGGGGCGGGGTCAGGCGGAGGCGGCGTCGAGGAGGGCGGTCTGTTCGGGGGTGAGTCGGAGCGTGGTGGCTGCCAGCAGGGGCGGGAGCTGCTCGACGGTGCGGGCGCTGGCGATGGGGGCGGCGACCGTAGGCCGCCCGTCCAGCCAGGAGAGGGCGACCGTGGCGAGGGCGACGCCGTGCTCCCCGGCGACGGTGTCCAGGGCTGCCAGCACCTTCGGGCCGCGCGGGTCGTCCAGGTAGCGGGCGGCGCCCTCGGAGCGGGCGCTGTCGACGCCGGGGCCGCCGGGGCGGTACTTGCCGGTGAGGAACCCGGAGGCGAGCGCGTAGTACGGGACGGTGGCGAGGCCGTGCTCGGCGACCACGTCGGCCAGCGGGCCCTCGAAGGTGCCGCGCGAGACCAGGTTGTAGTGCGGCTGGACGGCGACGTACTTGGCCAGGCCCTCGCGGTCGGCGAAGGCCAGCGCCTCGGACAGCCGCTCGGCGCCGATGTTGGAGGCGCCGACCGCGGCGACCTTGCCCTCGCGGACCAGCTCGTCCAGTGCGGTGACGAACTCCTCGACCGGGGTGTCGTCGTCCCGGTGGGTGTAGTACAGGTCGATCCGCTCGACGCCCAGGCGGCGCAGCGAACCCTCGGCCGCGGCCTTGATGTTGGCCGCGCCCAGACCGCCGGCCTCGGGATGCATGCCGACCTTGGTGGCGATCACGACGTCGTCGCGGTTGCCGCGGCTGCGCAGCCAGTTGCCGAGGACGGTCTCGGACTCGCCGCCGGTGTTGCCCGGGGCCCAGGCCGAGTAGACGTCGGCGGTGTCGACGAAGTTGCCGCCGGCCGCGGCGTAGGCGTCCAGGACGGCGAAGGACTGCTGCTCGTCGGCCGTCCATCCGAAGACGTTGCCGCCGAGGGAGAGCGGGAAGACGGACAGGTCGGAGGCGCCGAGGCGGACCCGGCCCGGGGCGTCGCTGTGGTTTCCGGTCATGGTCGGATTCAACCGGATCGCACTGGGCGGCATTCCGCGTGTCGGGCGGACTTCACGAGGATGTCGTACCGCCGTTGCGCGACCGGGTGGTGGGGGTCGCGCAGGAGGGGTCCGGGGTGTCCGTGAGGTGGGCGGATTCGTTAGAGTCCGTGCCATGGCTGACAACGACTACGACCCCGCCGGCAGCACCCAGATGTTCCGGGCGTTCGTCGACGAGACCCCGGCGGCCCCGCAGGCGCCGGGCACCGTCTCCACCTACGGCCGCAGCAACAGCGGTGGTGGTGGCCGCACCGGCGTGATCGCGCTGGTCGCCGTCATCGTGCTGGCCGTGTTGGGCGGCGTCATCTGGCTGGCGGTCAAGTGATCCTCGCGCGGGTGACCCGGACGAGGGTCACCCGCGCGACGGAAACCGGTGCGCCGAGAACCGGTGCGCCGGTGCTCAGCAGGGCTTGCGCCAGGCGTCCAGGTCGAGCTTCTTCTGCATCGAACTGAAGCCGAGCGACTTGGCCTTGGCGCAGAACTGGTCCGTGCCGAGCTTGTACTCGACGTGGAAGACCGCCTTGCCCGCCTTGACGAACGGCGCGACCCGGTCGCACTCGTCGAACTGCGAGCACTCCTCGTTGACCGCGAAGTCGAAGTCCGGCAGCAGCGCCGGGATCTGGTCGAGGTCGTTCTTCAGACCGATGGCCAGGCCGCGTTCGTGGGCGAGCTGGGCCAGCATGCGGTTGTACTTGATCTGGTCGTCAGGAGTGAGCGGGAAACCGCTGTTCTGGTTGTAGGCCTCGATGGTGTCCGGCTCGATGGCGTCGAAGCCCTTGCTCTTGCACATGTCGAAGCGGGCCGCCATCAGCGGCTTGAGCTGGTCGAGCTTGCGGATGTCGAACCACTTCTCGCCCTTCCAGCCGGTGTCGGAGCCCTGCAAGGACTTGGCGAAGGCCGCGGAGTCGGGGCGGAAGTTCTCCCAGGAGCCGGCGTTGATGTAGCAGATCACCTTGCGGCCCTTGGCGTGCAGCGCGGCCACCACCGAGGCGTCGTTCTCGAAGCCGTCGATGTCGTAGACCGGGACGTCCACGGACTGGTCGACGGTGCCGCCGAGCTGCCACTGCCAGGCGAGGCCCGGGGTGGGCTGCCAGCGGGCGCCGGCGGGCTGCGGGGCGGTGGTGCCGCCGGGAGTTCCGCCTGGGGTCCCGGGGGTGCCCGGGGCGGTGGTGGCGCCCGGGGGCGTGGTGGCGGCGGGCGCGGTGGGCGAGCCGGGGGCGCTGGGCGTGCCGGGGGCCGGGGGTGTGGTGCCGGCGTCCGACGGGGTGCCCGGGGTTGCGCTGCCGTCCGGGGTGGTCGGGGCGGTGGCCGCGGGCGGGCTGCTCGGGGAGCCGTCGGCCGAGGAGCCGTCGTCGTCCGAGCCTGAGCTGCTGCACGAGGTCGCCAGCAGGGCGGCGGCGATGGTGATGGCGGCCGGCAGGAGCCGGGTACGGCGGTTCACGGTAGTCGAACTCCGGATCGGGTCAGGTCAGTTCAGCAGCGGTCAGGCCGTAGGGCAGGGTGCGCCAGGGGTTCTCCCCGGCGCCCGGTACGGCGCAGCCGACGCCGGCCCGGCGGGCGGCGATCAGCGCGGTGGCGTCCTCGGCGTGTTCGGCGGGGACGTCGTACACCAGGTGGCAGAAGCGGGAGGCCGCGTGGCGGCCGGTCCACAGCGGGAGCGTCATCGCGCGGTACGTGTCCCAGTCGCCCTCGAAGGTGACCAGCAGGTCGGCCAGGCCGACTTCGGCGTACCCCGGGTCGGGGTGCTCGCCGTGGCCGAAGACCACGGTGCCGCAGCCGGCCGCGCGCGCGGCCGTGGCCAGCCGCCGGTAGTGCGCGAGGGCGCCCGGGTGGGTGGCCACCTGGTCGAGGTAGACGCCGGTGATGTCGTGGCGTTGACGGTAGGTCAGGATGTCGGCGACCACCGCCGCGTGCGGTCGGCGGCCGTAGTCGGTGTCGGTGTAGCCGACCAACGGCACTCCGGCCGCGCGGAGTCGGTCGGCGGCCTCGGCGAAGACGTTGTCCGGGTTCTCGCCGGGCCCGTCGGCGAGGTTGAGCACGACGGCGGCGATCCGGCCCGGGTCGGCGGCGGCGACCGCCTGCCAGGCCGCCGGGTCCACCGCGGGGTGGACGTACAGCGGCACCAGCAGGCGGCCGTCGGGGATGATCCCGCCGGTCATGCGACGACCGGTGGGGAGGCGGGCTCGGCGGTGCTGAGCCACAGGTCGCGCAGGGTGTCGGCGAGGTCCGTCTCCGGGTGCCAGTCGAGCTCCCGGGCGGCGGCCGACACGTCGGCCTGCTGCCAGGAGACCGCGGCCGAGCGCTCGGAGCCCGCCCCGCTCTCGTCGATCCGGCCGGTGAAGCCGGCCGCGGCGGCCAGCCCGTCCGCGATCGCCCGGACCTGCCGGGCCTGCCCGGAGGCGAGGTTGAGCACCCGGGGGAGCGGACGGTCCGCGGCGGCGGCCAGGCCGACCGCGCGGGCGATGTCCCGGGCGTCGACGAAGTCGCGGTAGGCGGAGAGGTCGCCGACCGTGATCACGCCGTCGGCGCCCTCGGGCGCCACCCGGAGCAGCTCGGCGGCCAGCCGGCCGGGCAGCGAGCCCGCCGGTGCCCCCGGGCCGACCGGGTTGAACACCCGCAGGACCACGGCGTCCAGCGCCGAGCCGGCCACCGCGAGGGAGCCGGCCAGCTTGGTCGCGCCGTACACGCCGACCGGGCGGGCGTCGGAGTCCTCGGACAGCGAGCTGCCCGCCGGACAGACGCCGTACTCGCCGGCCGAACCGATGTGCACCAGCCGGGTCTTCGGGGCGCCGAGCTGCAGCGCCTCGCAGAGCACGGCCGGGCCGCGCGCGTTCACCTCGGCGAGCTTGACCGCGCTGCCGGCCACCGCGCCGGCGAAGTTGACCACCACGTCGGGTGCCAGCGCGGCGAGTTCCTCGCCGAGCGGGCCGGCCTGGGCGGTGGCCAGGTCCAGCCGGAGGTCGTGGGCGGGCCGCCGGCCCGCGGTCAGCACGGTGGCACCGGGCAGTGACCGCAGGACGGCGGTGGCGTGACGGCCGAGGAAGCCGTCGCCGCCGAGGAGCAGGATTCTCACGCGGCCCGTCCGTCACTCTGGGCGCCCGCGGTGGCGGGAGCCTCGGCCGTGTCGTCCGGGGCGGTGCGGGCGGCCGGGATCGGCAGCTCCGCCACGCCCTGGCCGGCGGCGGCCGACTCGAAGGGCATCAGCACCGGTCGGATGGACGAGAACTCGGCGTTCGCCCGGTCGTAGTCGTCCGGGCGGCCGATGTCCAGCCAGTAGCCGCCGAAGTCGTACGCGGCGGGCGGGGTCTTGGCGGCGAGCAGGTCCAGCACCAGCTCGTCGAAGCCCAGCGGCAGGCCGGGGGTGTACTTGGCGAGTGCCGAACGGGACACGCCGTACACACCCATCGAGACGCGGTAGTCGATGCTCGGCTTCTCCTGGAAGCCGGTGATGCTGCCGGACTCGGCGGTCAGCACACCGAAGTCGATCTTCACCTGACGGGCGTAGGTGGCGATGGTGAGCGGCGCCCCGGACGCCTCGTGGTGCTTGAGCACCCCGGCGAAGTCCAGGTCGGTGAGGATGTCGCCGTTCATCACCAGGAAGTGCTCCGGCAGGCGGTCCTGCATGGTGAGCAGCGGGCCCATGGTGCCGAGCGGGCTGTCCTCGACGGCGTAGCCGACCCGCAGCCCCCACTGGGAGCCGTTGCCGACGTACGCGCGGATGATGTGGCCGAGGTGGCCGATGGCCAGGGTGACGGTCTTGAAGCCCGCGGCGGCGAGCTGGCGCATCACGATCTCCAGGATCGCGTGCTGGTCGCCGATCGGGACGAGCGGCTTGGGAAGCGCGGTGGTGTACGGGCGGAGGCGGACGCCCTTACCGCCGGCCAGGATCACTGCATGCATGGTGTTTCCCCCACGGAAAGGATGTGCAGGACACGAACCTTGGTTACCAGGACGGGCATTGATCGCTACGGCGGTCAGACGTTGTAGATGTCGGTCTTGTAGCGGGCCAGGTTGGCCGGGTCGCGGAAGAACTCGATGGTCTGCTCCAGGCCCTGCTCCAGGGTGAACTGGGGGGCCCAGCCGGTGGCCTCGCGCAGCCGGGTGGCGTCCGCGACCAGGCGCATGACCTCGGAGTTGGCCGGGCGGATGCGCTGCTCGTCCTCCTTCACCAGGAGGTCGACGCCCATCAGCTTGCCGACCAGGGAGACGAGGTCGCCGACCGAGATCTCGCCGCCGGTGCCGGCGTTGAAGGTCCTGCCGACCACGGTCTCGGCGGGAGCGGTGCCGACCGTGCGGAACGCGTGCGCGGTGTCCTTGACGAACGTGAAGTCGCGGGTCGGGCGCAGGTCGCCGAGGGTGATCTCGGTCTCGCCGGCGGCGACCTGGGCGATCACGGTCGGGATGACGGCGCGCATCGACTGACGCGGGCCGAAGGTGTTGAACGGGCGCAGGGTGACGACCGGGGTCTCGAAGCTGGCGTGGTAGCTGTCGGCCAGCCGGTCCCCGCCGGCCTTGGAGGCGGCGTACGGGGACTGGGTGTTGATCGGGTGGTCCTCGGTGATCGGCACGGTCTGCGCGGTGCCGTACGTCTCGCTGGTGGAGGTGTGCACCAGGCGCGGGATCTCCTGGTGGCGCACCGCCTCCAGCACGTTCAGGGTGCCGGTGACGTTGGTGTCGACGTACGAGTGCGGGGCCCGGTAGGAGTACGGGATCGCTATCAGGGCGGCCAGGTGGTAGACCGCCTCGGTGCCCTTGACCAGGCCGTTGACCGAGCCCGGGTCCCGGACGTCGCCGAGGACGATCTCGACCGAGTCCAGCACCTCCTTGGGCAGGGTCTCCAGCCAGCCGAAGGACGAGAAGGAGTTGTACTGGACCATGGCCCGGACCTGGTGCCCGTCGGCAACCAGGGACTCGACGAGGTGGGAGCCGATGAAGCCCTCGGCTCCGGTGACCGCGACGCTGCTCATGCGTGATTCGCTCTCTCGATTTTGGGAACGGCCGGACTCCCGGTGGCGACCGGCCGGTGGTGGTTCAGCTGTGCCGTGAAGCGTGTGCGGGTGAAGCGTGTTGCGGTGAAGCGCGTTGTGGAGCGTGTTCAGGTGGAGCGGGTCCAGCGGTGCACGCGAATTGGGCGTGCGTGATTTCGGTGTTCAGCGGTGCTGGGTGGTGCGGCCGAGCGCAGGCCCGGCGATGGCGGTGAGGAGCAAGGCGGCCGCCCCGCAGCCGATCAGCTGCAGGACGATCGGATCCGCACCGGTCAGCAGCCCGGCGCTCTCGGCACCCGCGGCGGCCAGACAGATGAGGGCGGTGCTCCAGCTGAACCCGAAGGCGTTCAGCAGCAGCGCCAGCCAGAGCGAGCCGCCGAGGAGCAGCATCGCGCCGAGCTGCGGCACGCCGAGCGCGGGGGCGCCGGGCCACAGCACGGTCGTGGCGGCGTCCAGCGCGGCCACGGTGGTGAGGTAGATGAACAGGCAGCCGAGCAGGATCCCGCCGGTGCGGCGGGTGAACTGTCCGCTGGTGTGACTGGTGCGCAGCGCGGCCACGGCCATCGCCCGGTAGCGGAAGAGCAGCCACTCGGCGAGGCCGAGACTGAGCGTCAGCGCGATCATGGCCGGTCCGGTCGGGGTGGCCTTCGCGCCGTGCGCGGCGCCGGTCTGCACGGCCTGGTGGATGGTCTCGCCGAGGCCGGCGATCAGCGTGAGGGTGCCGCAGGCCAGGCCGAACAGCAGGTGCGGGACCTCCTGGCGGATCGGCAGCTTCAGCTCGACGGACTCCTTCTCGCCGCCGCGGATGCAGAACAGCAGCTCCCGGGCGGCCAGGCCGACCGCCAGCACCAGCGAGACGAGCAGCACGACCGTCCGCACGACCTGCGGGACGTCCGCGGCCAGCACCACGCCCGCGCCCACCGAGGCCGGAACCAGGGCCAGCAGCAGGAACTTCTCCCGCCCCAGCACCAGCAGGACGGTGGCCGCGCCCAGGTACAGCGACTGCCCGGCGGCGAAGAAGAGCGCGCCCAGCGGCCCGCCGACCACGTACGCCGCGGTGGACGCGACCAGTGCGCCCAGCGGCGCCCCGAGGGCCAGGCAGATCGCGGCCTCGCGGCGCCGCAGCCGGCCGAGCCAGCGGTACGAGCGGTGTGCCAGCGCCTGGTTGAAGCCCCAACTGACCAGCGTCGCGACGGACAGCGCGAGCATGCCGGAGGGCAGGCCGAACCGCATCCGGGTGGCCGCGAACAGGTTGGCGCCGAGCAGGTAGCCGAGCCCGGGCAGGGCGAACACCAGGCCGCGCACGACGCAGCGCCAGGGGTCGGCCCGCCACGGGTTGGCGAACTCGGAGCTCGGGCCGGGATAGCGGCGCTCGACCTTCTCGAACAGCTCCTCGGCGAGGGTGAACGAGTCGGGGCGGCCGTACAGCAGGGCGGCCTGCTCGTCGGAAAGGCCGTCGGACTCCAGGAACGCGGCGATCTCGTACGGGTGGACGGCATCGGCGCAGATGTCGTGCAGCCGCTCGGCGAGCTCGTCCAGCGGGTCCGCGGAGAGGTCGAGCTGCTCCTCGGGCTCGGGCTGGGCCGGCAGGGCGGGGCGGCGACGCTTGAGCGGCAGGGTGCGCAGCTGCATCGTCCGCTCGGAGCCGCCCTCGTCCTCCACGAGCCGCAGGGGGCCACTCATGCTGCCACCTCGCTGCGCTCGGCGGCCGCTTCGCGGTACACGCACCTCTCGATGGTTCTCTCGCTCCGCTCGTTCACGCGCCCCCCGCTGCGCTCGGCGGCCGCTTCGCGGTACACGCGCCTGTCGATGGTTCTCTCGCTCCGCTCGTTCACGCGCCCACCTCGCTGTGCTGGGGCTGGGCGGCGGCGAGCTGCTGGTCCCAGTCGGTGGTGGGGGTCTGGTCGGTGACGGCCGCCACGCCGTCCGGCATCCAGCGGGCGGTGCCGAGGAGTTCGGTGTAGATGCCCCGGAAGCCGTCGATGTTCTGGCGGAGCGTGAACTGTTCGATGACCCGCAGCCGGGCCTGTTCGCCCAGGCGGGCGCGCCGTTCGGCGTCGCGCAGCAGCTCGATCGCGGCGGCCGCCATCGGTTCGGGTTCGCGGGGAGGGACGACGAGTCCGGTGTCGCCGACGGCTTCGCGGACGCCGCCGACGTCGGTCGAGACGGTCGCGCGGCCGCAGGACATCGCCTCGATCAGGGTGAACGGGAAGCCCTCGCTGATGCTGGAGAGCATGACCACGTTGCCCGCCGCGTACGCGTCGGTGATGTCGGCGACGCGGCCCTCGAAGGCCACCGAGTCGGCGATGCCGAGTTCGGCGGCCAGGGCTATGCAGCCGTCCCGGTAGGCCTCGCCGCCCTTGGGGGTTCCGCCGAAGAGCCGCAGCCGCGCCTCGGGGATCTCACGGTGGACGATGGCGAAGGCCCGGATCAGCGTCTCCAGGTCCTTGATCGGGTCGACCCGGCCGGCCCAGCTGAGGGTCGGCGTCTCGGGTTCGGGCCCGGCGGGCGGGAAGGCCGCCGGGTCCACGCCGTTGTAGACGGTGCGGATGTGGGCGGACGGCGTGCCGCCGCGCTCCTCCCAGCGCCGGTTGTACCGGTTGCCGGGGGTGACCAGCGCGGCCTGCCGGTAGCTCTCCTCGGCCAGCATCCGGTAGAAGCCGAGCAGCAGCGCCTTGACCGGCCAGCGATACGGGCCGGTGCGGTAGCCGAGGTAGCGCTCGCGCAGGTAGATGCCGTGCTCGGTGAGCAGAAACGGTACGCCGTACTGCTGGGCGGCGATCAGCCCCGGCAGGGTGGCCAGCCCGCCGCTGGCGGCGTGCGCGACGCCGCCGGTGGGCGGTTCGACCGAGAGCGGCCGCAGGGCGTGCTCCAGCAGGTCGGTGGCGTTCAGGGCGTCGTGCATGGTGGGCCGGGAGACGGCGGTGGGCAGGTAGTCACGGGTCCAGACGTGCTGGAGGGTGCGCAGGGCGCGCTCGCTGCGCAGCGCCGGGCTGAGCAGCCCGCGCCGGGCGAGGTCGGCGAAGCCGTACAGCTCGGTGCCGAAGTGGGTGGTGTAGACCGGATCGAGGATGGAGTGGAGGAAGCGCTCGTACGCGTTGAGGAAGCGCCGCATCTCCTTGCCGCGGGGCGGTCCGGCCTCGGAGGCCGGACCCCACAGCGGTGCGGTCGTGACCGACCGCACGTTGGCGGGCAGTTCCCAGGCCAGCGGTTCCTGGCCGGTACCAGTGACGGCGATGACGTCGAAGTCGACGTCCGGCATGCCTTGAACGAGCTGGTCGCACCAGACACTCACACCGCCGTGCTGGTGCGGATACGTCCCCTCGGTGAGCAGGGTGACGCGCATCTCCTGTCCCCCCTCCTGTTCCTTGCTTCGGTGTCCGGTCTGGGTGGCCGGAACGGGACCCGAGGCAGGGCCGGACCGGGCGACCGGCCCGGCCCCGCCATCGGGTGCTGCGGGCTACCGGTTGCCGGAGCGTCCGGTGGTACTGGTGCCGAGCGAGGCCGCCCCCCCGGTGGCCTTACCGCTCTTGGCGGCAGCGGCGGTGCCGTCGCTGCCGTCGGTGGCGACGCCCTTGCCGGGCACCGGGGTTCCGCTACCGGGGACCAGGGTCGGGGCGCTGGTACGACCGGTGTCGCTCGGGCCCACCGGGACGGGAGTGGCGACGCCCTGCGGGACGACCTTCTTGTCCGCCGGGGCCGGGGCCGGGACGGACTTGGCCGCGACGCCGGGGGCGACGGCGGCCGGGGCGGCCGGGGTGCCGGCCGAGGGGAGCTGCAGGGAGACGCTGCTCTGCAGGGTGCCCGGGGACACCCAACCGGAGAGCGTACCGGCGTAGGACGAACCGAAGGCGGTCGATCCGATGACCAGCTTCTGAGAAGTTCCGGTCGGCATGGTGGCCTGGACCTGAACACCGGCCGGAGCGTTGACCGTGATGGTGTTGCCGACCCGGTAGCCGGTGACCTGGCCGGCCGAGATGGCCGAGTTCCAGGCGGCGCGGCGCTGGAACTCCAGGCCGATCTCGCGCTCGCCGAGGTTCACGATCGGGGTGTTGTCGGCGTGCAGCGACCGGTAGGTGCCGAGGATCTTCTCCAGCACCGGGTAGAGGATCCGGTCCTCGGACAGGTTCGACTGGTGGATGAAGTGTGGCCGCGGGTCGTTGCTCAGCACGTGCCCGAGGTCGATCCGGGCCTCCAGCGGCACGATGTACGACTGGAATCCGGTGTTGACGTCCAGCGGCTGCGTCAGGCAGGTGGAGTTGGCGTTGTTCTCACAGACGCCGCTGCCGCCGTTGGCCTTGCTGGTGTAGATCCAGTTGTACTCGTCGGCCTCCTCCTTCGCCGTGCCGGCGTTGTAGAAGACGTTCATCGGGTAGCGCGGCACAGTCAGCGTGGACGAGCCGACGGTCCGCTGGGCGGGCTCGCGGGAGGCGTCGCTGCCGGTGAACTTGATGCCGTTGGCGGCCAGCGCCGGCGCCAGGTTCGGGTTGTCGCTGGTCTCCTGCGGGGCGGTCAGCAGACCGGAGTGCTCGCCGGTGACCAGGGCCTGCGGGTCGACCTTCAGGCCGTTCTTGGCGGCCCAGTCGAAGTTGTCCTTGATCTGGCCCGAGATGGTGTTCTGGTCGGTCCAGACGGTCTTGCCCGAGGAGTCCTTGGTGCAGCGCCACGGCACCACGGTGACGTCCTGGACGCAGCCCAGGTACGGGTGGGTGTAGGTGTGGTTGACCCAGCGGTAGCTGTTCTGGTCGGCGATCATCTGGTTGGCCGTGGGGTCCACCGTGGTCTGGTGGTCGGCCTTCCAGTCCTCGCTGCCGCCACCGTTGAACACCATGTCCAGGGTGAAGTTGTTGGCGGTCTGCCACTGCTTGAGGTGCTGGGCGTCGTCCGGCGTCATCCGGATCGGGCTGGCCGTGTCCGGGGTGCCGGGCGGGCAGGTGACGTCGCCGGGGGTGCACTTGAGCACGGTGTCCCAGCGGTCGTCGGCCAGGAAGACGTCGTCCACGTGGGCCGCGAAGTAGTTGCGGTCGTAGCCGAGGTGGACGCCCTGGGTGATCCAGTCGACCATGCCGCGGGCCAGCAGGCGGTACTGCTGCTGGTACTGGTTGTAGACGAACGTGACGACCAGTTCCTTGCGGCCGTCGTGGGTGTACTCGCCGACCAGCGAACCGCGCGAGGTGGTGCTCGGGATCGCGGCGTCGACCAGCGGGACGAACGAGGCGCCGGCCGGCAGGTTGGCCAGTGGCGTGGCCAGGTAACCGTAACTCTCGCTGACGGTCGGGTCGTTGTCCTCGAACGGAACGCTGCCCTTCAGGTACCCGAACGGGCCCGAAGTGCCGGCCGTGGTGGTGGCGCCCTGGAATCCGTCCAGCGTGCCGTAGTAACCGGGATTCACCGCGTAGTTCAGCCCCACCGCAGGACTGGCGAACGTGTACGCGTCGATCTGCCGGATTCCGAATGCGGCTTCGTAGCCCGCGATGGCCGTCATCTCGGCCGCACTGTTGGGGAAGGGGTTTTCGTTGGGAAGGACGATGCCCTGGTACTTCCCGCGGGGCTGGCCGTTCACCGTGTCGCTGAGGAAAGCGGAGTTGATGATGGGACGGTTGGTGTCGTTGAGGTTGACGACCTTGTACGGGGTGCCCTGGTTCTTGAGTTCGGCGGTGATCGCCGCGACCGACGGGCCTCCGTCGTCGATGACCAGGATGGTGAGGTCGATCCTGGGCGGCGTGTCGCCGTGGGCCAGGGTGGTCTGCAGGCCGCTGGCCAGCAGAACTGCCGCCGCGCACGCGGCAACTCTTCGGGTCGCTCGACCCATGGTGATCCTCCCCTTGGGTAGGCGCCTCGCTGCTCAGCGCTCGCCTGCCCTGTAGCTGTTCGCGGGCAGCAGGCTGCCCGGCGCCCATCCTGGTCGAGGGGGGCCTCTGCGAGGGACCAATTGGGCGAGAGTGCAGCGAACCTGTTACCAACGTTCATGGCGAAGCCATGAAGGCGCCGATTGTGACCGGAACCGGACCGGCCATGCAAATAATGAATTGAGAATGAAAAAGCGGAAGCTGAGAGCTACACCTGGTTACCGCCCGTGCGGCTTGGGCGGACCACCGGACACCTACACTGTCGTCGTCGCGCATGACACTCTTGCACATCTTGCCGACGCCTTGGGCAGGTTCATGCAATATCGGGCACCGCTGTGCCATGTGACAGTCCGAATATGCAATGGAGGTGCTCGTGCGGCCGATCGGCGGACCGAGTCCGGTGCAATCGGGGCCGGGCGGAAAGCGGCGCCGGAACCGGTCGAACGGCGCTGGTCGGGCGCAGTCCCGGACTGCGCGGTGCGCTCAACGACCGTGATCCCGACGGCTATTGGACGGTCGGCGGGCGGGCGCCGCGGCCCTGTGCAGTGATGGCCTGAACCATGTCATTACCGACGAGTTCGGCCCGCTGCGCGCACGCCGTCGGCGCCGACCGCGGAACTGTCCTCGCCGACTACCTGCGCACCGTCGAGCGCGCCCGTCGAACGCGCCACCGCAGTGGCCGGCCCGGGCGATGGACGACGCCGTCCTGGGGGGGGGGGGGGGGGGGGGGGGGGGGGGGGGGGGGGGGGGGGTCTGGGGTTTTTTGTCTTGTCTTTTTTTGTCCCTCCCTCGGTTGGTTGTCGGTGTGGTTGGTCTCCCTGAGATA
>NZ_JBWKER010000008.1:30943-80667 GCF_056435345.1 Kitasatospora sp. NPDC043950 | reverse complement strand
AATTTCCTCCGCCACCCCCCCCCTCCCCCCCCAACGCCCCCTCCAACCCCCCCCCCCCGTTGGCTCCCCCGGCCGCCCCCCCCCCCCCCCCTCCCGGCCCCCCCCCCCCCCCCCCAGGACGGCGACGGAGGGCTTCCCTGGGCTTGTCAGCCCTCGCTGATCAGGCCCTCACGGAGCTGGGTCAGCGTCCTGGTGAGCAGCCGGGAGACGTGCATCTGGGAGATGCCGATCTCCTCGCCGATCTGCGACTGGGTGAGGTTGCCGAAGAACCGCAGCATGATGATCCGGCGCTCGCGCGGCGGCAGCTTGGCCAGCAGCGGCTTCAGCGACTCCCGGTACTCGACGCCTTCCAGCGCGAGGTCCTCGTAGCCGAGCCGCTCGGCCAGCGGTCCGTCGCCGTCCTCCTCGCTGGGGCTGGAGTCGAGCGAGCTGGCGGTGTACGCGTTGCCCACCGCGAGGCCCTCGACCACGTCCTCCTCGCTGACCCCCAGGCAGGTGGCCAGCTCGGCGACGGTGGGGGAGCGGTCCAGCCGCTGGGACAGGTCGTCACCGACCTTGGTGAGCGCCAGTCGCAGCTCCTGGAGCCGCCGGGGCACCCGGACCGACCAGCTGGTGTCCCGGAAGAAGCGCTTGATCTCGCCCACCACGGTGGGCATCGCGAAGGTGGGGAACTCCACCCCGCGCTCGGGGTCGAACCGGTCGATCGCCTTGATCAGGCCGATGGTGCCGACCTGGACGATGTCCTCCATCGGCTCGTTGCGGCTGCGGAAGCGCGCCGAGGCGTACCGGACCAGCGGCAGGTTGAGCTCGATCAGGGTGTCGCGGACGTACGTGTGCTCCGCGCTGCCCGGTTCCAGGGCGGCCAGCCGCAGGAACAGCGAGCGCGACAGCGTCCGGGTGTCCAGCCCGGAGCCGGGCGGCGCCTCGGGCCCGGGCGGCGCGGCGGCCGGGACCCGCTGGAGCGGGATCCGGTCCTCGGCGACAGCCGTACCGTTGGCCTGACCAGCGTGGATCTCCGCAGTGCCCAGCTCTCCGGACATGCGCCCACCCCCTTGTGACTGACAGTTGAACGGGGGCCGTCGCACGGAGGTTCCCGGCGGGGGCCCTCCCCCTCCATACCGGAACACGGTCCACGGCAAACCCGAACGTCGCAAGATGTCACGCGAGGGTAACGCGCTGCAATCTCAGTCTTCCCAGGAGTTGCCGGTCCGAAGCCTCGTCAGGATGCGGGAGAGCAGCCGCGAGACGTGCATCTGGGACATCCCCAGCTCGGTGCTGATCTGCGACTGGGTCAGGTTGGCGAAGAACCGCAGCATCACGATCCGCCGCTCCCGCTCGGGCAGCTGGACCAGCAGGTGGCGGACCATGTCCCGGTGCTCGACCTCGGCCAGCGCGGAGTCCTCGTAGCCGAGCCGGTCCAGCAGGGCGAGCCCGCCCTCGTGCTCCTGCGCCGCTTCCAGCGAGGCCGCGTTGTAGGCCCGCCCGGCGTCCAGGCAGGCCCGGACGTCCTCCTCGGGGATCCGCAGGCTGGCGGCGATCTCCGGCACCTTGGGGGCCCGGCCGTGCAGCACCGTCAGCTCCTCCATCGCGCCGCTGACCTGGACCCACAGCTCCTGGAGCCGGCGCGGGACGTGCATGGTGCGGACGTTGTCCCGGAAGTAGCGCTTGATCTCGCCGAGGATGGTCGGCAGTGCGTAGGTGGGGAACTGGACGCCGCGGGTGGGGTCGAAGCGGTCGATCGCGTTGATCAGGCCGATGGTGCCGACCTGGACGACGTCCTCCATCGGCTCGCTGCGGCTGCGGAAGCGGGTGGCCGCGTAGCGGACCAGGGGGATGTTCACCTCGATCAGGGCGGCCCGGACCCGCTCCCGCTCTGGGGTGCCCGGGGGCAGCTCCGCGAGCCGTTCGAACAGCACCCGGGTCAGCGTCCGGACGTCCACCGCGGGGCGGCCGCCGGGGCCGCGCAGACCGTCCGGGCGGAGCTCGCCGGCCGGGCTGATGATCGACGCCAGTACCTCGTCGGACACGTCACCCCTCCCTCAGTCGATAACGAAGGGCCCTGCGGATCGGGTGTCGCGGCTGCTTCACCACCTCGCCATGTCCGGCAAAACCGGTCATAGCATCACAAGGCGGGCGCAGGTCGGGCAAGCACCCGGCGGAGGTGTGTTGGTGCGGGGTCGGGGCTTCACCGGGCTTCCCGCCCAGGCGCCGCACGGATCGTTCCGGGGTGGAGCAAGGCGCCCCGTCCGGTGGCCGGACGGGGCGCGGCGGGCCGTCCGAGGGACGGACCCGGGTGCCTCGGGTGTCAGACCTCGATGTCGGCGATCACCCAGGTGGCGAATTCGCGCCACTGACCGGCCGCGGCCTGATGGGCCGGGTGGGTCAGGTACGCGTGCAGGGCGTCGCGGTCCTCGACCAGGCTGTTGATCGCGTAGTCGTGGGCGATGTCCCGCTCGGTGGTGTTCCAGCCGCACTCCCACTCGCGCAGCTCGGGGATCAGCGAACCCAGCTCGGCGAACGCCTTGGCGCCGGCGAGCGCGCGCTCGTCGTCCTTGCGGACGCCTTCGTTGAGCTTGAACAGGACCAGATGCCGGATCACGATTGCCGCTCCTCGCGGACGGGGACAGAGGGTCCCGCACACCGTAGCCGGTGCGCCGGGGCGGGACGACGGGCCCTACGCGACCGGACGGCTCACTTGATCAGCCCGGTCATGAAGGTGCCGACCGCCTTGGCCGCGTTCGAGATGCCCTCGAAGCCCAGTTGGACGAGCTGGGCGGAGCGGGCCGGCGAGCTGATGATCGAGTAGAGGACGAAGATGAGCAGGAGGGCCATGCCGATCTTCTTCGCCTGCGCCATCGGGTGTCGTCCTCTCCTGCTGTGGGCCGCCGCCATCCGGGTCCCCGAGCGGCCCTGCGGAAGCAGCTTATCCATCGGACGGGCTATCAAGTGTGCGACGCGTTTGCCCGGCGGGACGAAGGTCCCCGTGAGTGGGGCCTTTCTCCGGATGCCCGGAAACGTCCCGGGCGGCAGGATGGGAGACGTGCCGAGGATCTGGCAGGAATCCCCGGTGCGTGGATCCGGAGTTCCCCGCTGTGGGACCGGGCGCCGCGGCTTCCCCCCGACGCGGCGCCGGTTGTGGGACTCCGCCGGGGGAGCGGTCGTCCCCCCGAGCCGCTCCCCCTTTCCAGGCTCCGTACTCTCCGGGCGTTGGTGGTCATCAGCCCGGAGTACGGAGCCCTTTTCGCGTTCGAGGGTGCGCGGAAACGCCGAGGGCCCGTCCGGATCGGACGGGCCCTCGGGCTCTACAGCGGTAGCGGTGGGATTCGAACCCACGGTGGAGTTGCCCCCACACACGCTTTCGAGGCGTGCTCCTTTGGCCGCTCGGACACGCTACCGAGGGGAACTCTACCGGACGGGTGGCGCGGTCACGAAATCCGTATGGCCGGGCGGCCGACGGGGGAGCCGGCGGCGGAAGTCGGCGCCGGACGTCAGCGGTGGGACTCGAAGAACTCGCGCAGCTGCTCGCCGCACTCGTCGGCGAGGACGCCCCAGACCACCTCGGGGCGGTGGTTGAGCCGGCGGTCGCGCATCACGTCGAAGAGCGAGCCGGCCGCGCCGGCCTTCTCGTCGAGGGCGCCGTAGACCACCCGGTCGATCCGGGACAGCACGATGGCGCCGGCGCACATCGTGCAGGGCTCCAGGGTGACGACCAGGGTGCAGCCGCTGAGCCGCCACTCCCCGATCCGTTCGGCCGCCTGCCGGATCGCGACCACCTCGGCGTGCGCGGTCGGGTCGCCGACCGCCTCGCGCTCGTTGTGGCCGCGCCCGACCACCTCGCCGCCCGGGCCCAGGACGAGCGCCCCGACCGGGACGTCGCCGGTGGCCGGCGCCAGGGCGGCCTCGGCGATGGCGAGGCGCATCGGCGCCGCCCAGCGGTCACGGACCGGGTCGGGGCGGACGGGGGCGGGCAGCGGGGCGATGCGGGGGACGGCCTGCGGGGCGGATGCGGACTGCATGGCATCCAGTGTCGGGTATCCGGCGGTGGGCACCGGCCTGGTCACCGCCCGCTACCGGACCGCCTCCAGGACCTCGCCGCAGCCGAGGGCCTCGGCGATCTCCTCCAGGGCGTCGCCCGGGACGGCGCCCTCGCCGCTGAGGGCGAGCAGCTCCTCGGCGGCCAGGCCGAACTCGGTGAGCAGGTGGGCGTCGCCGAGCGGGCCGACCGGGACGCCGCTGCGGGCGTCCTCGTCCTGCTCCTGCGTCTCCTCGTCCTCCTCCAGCTCGACGACCAGGTGGTCCAGGTCGCCGAACTCGCTCTCACCGGCCTGGTCGACCAGCTCGTCGGTGAGGACGGAGCCGTAGGAGCTGCGGGCGGCGGCGGCGCCGTCGGACACGAAGATCCGCGGGTCCTCCTCGCCGTCCACCCGGACGATGGCGAACCAGGCGTCCTCCTGTTCGATGAAGATCAGGACGCTGTCGTCGTCCTGCGTGGAGTCGCGGGCCAGTTCGGTCAGGTCGGCGAGGGTTTCGACGTCGTCGAGCTCCGTCTCGCTCACATCCCACCCGTCCTCGGTGCGAGCAAGCACTGCAGCGAAGTACGCCACCAGGGACACTCCCAAGATCTCGGTCTCGGCTGTCGGCGCGCTCGGGCAACGCGAAAATCTGGCCGCCCCCGCGCCAGAGGCGGTCCGCTCGTTCGGACCGTCCCATCGGAATCGTGACAGAAAGCCCGCCCTTGCGGGGGGTGTTCGGCAGCGCGTCTTTGCAGGTCGTGTCGGAAGGTCCGGCCGGCGGCCGGTGTGGCGCCGGCGCCACCGCCCGGGGCCCGTCGGATCCGGACCGGCCGGTCGGCGGAGCCGCGAGGGGAGCTGCGGAGGGCGCCGCGCCGGAACCGCTTCGGATCCTCGTCAGATCCGGAAGGTTCGCATCCGCATGGCTTCGCGCATCCGCCGTTCCTTGGTCCGCCGGGGCTGGACCCGCTCCCGGAGTTCGCGGGCCTCGGTGAGCTCGCGCAGGAAGACGGCCCGCCGCCTGCGGCGGTCCGCCTCGGTCTCCGGGGGGTCCTGTGGCGGGCCGGGGCGATTGCCCGACCGGCCTGCGGGCTCGTCCGCCGAGCCGTCCCCGGCGTTCGGGTTGCTCGTCATAAGACGTGACATTCCCAGATCAGCCCGGTTGATACCACAGGAGGCGCTTCCGTCCGGACATTCGCGGGGCGCCACGGCGCGGCACGGCCGGGTGCACCCCGGCGACGGGGCGGTCGGCACGCGGCGAGTCGTACAGGCGTGCAGACCCGGGCTAACCTCGATACATGCGTCTCCACGTCGTCGACCACCCCCTGGTGGCCCACAAGCTCTCCACCCTGCGCGACGAGCGCACCGACTCGCCGACCTTCCGTCGCCTGACCGACGAGCTGGTGACCCTCCTCGCCTACGAGGCCACCCGGGACGTCCGCACCGACGAGGTGGAGATCACCACCCCCGTGGCGGTCACGCTCGGCACCCGCCTCAGCTACCCCCGCCCCCTGGTCGTGCCGATCCTGCGCGCCGGTCTCGGCATGCTGGACGGGATGACCCGACTGCTGCCGACCGCCGAGGTCGGCTTCCTCGGCATGGTGCGCAACGAGGAGACCCTGGAGGCCTCCACCTACGCCACCCGGATGCCGGACGACCTCTCCGGCCGCCAGGTCTACGTGCTCGACCCGATGCTGGCCACCGGCGGCACCCTCGTCGCGGCGATCAAGATGCTGATCGAGCGCGGCGCCACCGACGTCACCGCCGTGGTGCTGCTGGCCGCCCCCGAGGGCGTCGAGGTGATGAAGCGCGAGCTGGCCGGCCTGCCGGTCACCGTCGTCACCGCCGCCCTGGACGAGCGGCTCAACGAGAACGGCTACATCGTGCCCGGCCTCGGCGACGCGGGCGACCGCCTGTACGGCACCGCCGGCTGAGCGAATCCCCCGAACGGACGAGAGCCCCCCGGCGCGGTGCCGGGGGGCTCTCCTGTTGTCGCGCGGCACGACCGGCCTCAGCAGCTGCCGGTGGCGGTCGGGGTGGGGGACGGCTTGGTCGCGAGGGCGAGGGCGGCGGCCGCCTGGGTCTCGTCCAGCAGGGCGTTGTAGCTGTCGCCGACCACGAAGTCCACGGTGCCGTCGGTGCGGGCGTCGGCGGTGGTGGTGGCCCCGGCGATCTGCGAGCCGAGCAGGGTGGCGGCGCCGGCGCCGGCCGGGCCGGCGATCACCTGGGCGGTGCCGGGCACCTTCTTGTCCAGTTCGGCCGGGGCGTTGCCGACCTTGCCGATGGTGAAGCCGCGCTTCTTGAGCTCCTCGGCGGTCCGGCCGGCCAGGCCGCCCTTGGTGGTGGCGTTGTAGACGTTCACCGTGACGCCGGCCGGCTGCGGGATCGCGTGCGGGTCGCCCGGGGCAGCGGGGGCGCCGGAGGCGGTGGGCGCACCGGGCGTGGCGCCCGGGGAGGGGGCGGCCAGCGGCTTGCCCGACGGGGTCACGCAGGCCTGGGCGGAGGAGTTCTTGTTCTTCCCGCTGAAGATGTCGTAGAGCTGGACGCCGCCGAGGCCGATCAGGGCCAGGGCGAGCAGGCTCGCGAGCCCGGAGATCACCTTGCGGCTCTTCCTCGGGGGCCGGCCGAGTCGTGGATAGGCGTTGCCGGTGACGCGGTACTGCTTCCCCTTGAGGCCTTGGGGAGTCAACATGCTCACGGTTTGTCTCCCCCTCGTGCCAGGGCGGGGTCGGGATGACGGATCGGCTGGTGCGGGTGGATCCCGTGGTGCGGGCGGATCCCCTGGTCGCGGCCGTAGTCAGCAGCGTAGTGCCGTCAGGCTGCGAAGGTACTAAATGATCATCATCTGGAGTACGCCGGTACCCGAAAGGAGGTACCCGGGTACGCGCGGACCGCCCTCCGCCGGATGGCGAGGGGGCGGTCCAGGAGCCCGTGCAGAGGGTCCGTCATTCCATTTCGAGGACCCGGGCGTGCAGCACCTGGCGCTGCTGCAGCGCGGCCCGCACCGCCCGGTGCAGTCCGTCCTCCAGGTACAGGTCGCCGCGCCACTTCACCACGTGCGCGAAGAGGTCCCCGTAGAAGGTCGAGTCCTCGGCGAGCAGGGTTTCGAGGTCGAGTTGCCCCTTGGTGGTCACCAGCTGGTCGAGCCGCACCGGGCGTGGGGCGACGTCAGCCCACTGGCGGGTGCTCGTCCGGCCGTGATCCGGGTACGGCCGCCCATTGCCGATGCGCTTGAAGATCACACGGAAAGCCTACCGTTTGGGCGGCGGATGGCGCAGCCGCCGCGACGCCGCCACGCACTCGGGTGTGAGCTGCGGGAGGGCGATTGCGGCTGTTTGATGGGAAATGTCGCGAACATCGCCCGGTTCCGATCGGGACACGGCCCGCCCGGGACCGGGTTCCGGGCCCGCCCCGCCTCCCCGCACCGCCCAGGAGAGTGCCCCGATGTCCTCCGCCCCCACCCCGCCGGCCGTCCGGGAGATCGCCGACGGGTACGCCTTCACCGGGCCCGCCCTCGACCTCGGCGCGGTGCTGCTGGACGGCACCGCCTACCCGGACGCCCAGGTGCGCATCCCGCTCGGGGTGCTCAACCGGCACGGGCTGGTCGCCGGCGCCACCGGCACCGGCAAGACCAAGACCCTCCAGCTGATCGCCGAACAGCTCTCCGCCCAGGGCGTGCCGGTGTTCCTCGCCGACGTCAAGGGGGACGTCTCCGGCGTCGCCGCGCCCGGCGCGCCGAGCGAGCGCACCGCCGCCCGCGCGGCCGAGGTCGGGCAGCAGTGGACCCCGCAGGGCTGCCCGGTCGAGTTCTACTCGCTCGGCGGGCAGGGCGCCGGGATCCCGATCCGCGCCACCGTCACCAGCTTCGGGCCGCTGCTGCTCGCCAAGGTGCTCGACCTGAACGAGACCCAGGAGTCCTCGCTCAGCCTGGTGTTCCACTACGCCGACACCAAGGGCCTGGAGCTGTACGACCTCAAGGACCTCACCGCCGTCATCGCCTTCCTCGCCTCGCCCGAGGGCAAGGAGGAGCTGAGGACCATCGGCGGCCTCTCGTCGGCCACCGCCGGGGTGATCCTGCGCGCGCTCACCGTGCTGGAGAACGAGGGCGCCGGGGCGTTCTTCGGCGAGCCCGAGTTCGACACCGCCGAACTGCTGCGGACCGCCCCGGACGGCCGGGGCGTCGTCTCGGTGCTGGAACTGCCCGCCGTCCAGGACCGGCCGCGGCTGTTCTCCACCTTCCTGATGTGGCTGCTCGCCGACCTCTACCAGGAACTGCCCGAGATCGGCGACCTGGACAAGCCCAAGCTGGTGTTCTTCTTCGACGAGGCGCACCTGCTGTTCAAGGGCGCCTCCAAGGCCTTCCTGGAGGCCATCACCCAGACCGTCCGGCTGATCCGCTCGAAGGCCGTGGGCATCTTCTTCGTCACCCAATCCCCGCGCGACGTCCCCTCCGACGTGCTCGCGCAGCTGGGCAACCGGGTGCAGCACGCGCTGCGCGCCTTCACCCCGGACGACGCCAAGGCGCTCAAGGCCACCGTCTCGACCTTCCCACGCTCCTCCTACGACCTCGGCGCGGTGCTCACCTCGCTCGGCACCGGCGAGGCCGTGGTGACCGTGCTCTCCGAGAAGGGCGCGCCGACGCCGGTCGCGGCCACCCGGCTGCGGGCGCCGCAGTCCCTGATGGGGCCGATCGAGGCGGGCGCGCTGCGGGCCGTCGTCGACGCCTCGCCGCTGACGGCGCGCTACCGGGACGCGATCGACCGGGAGTCGGCGTACGAGAAGCTGGCGGCGCGGGCGGCGCGGGCGCCCAGGCCGGAGGCCGCCGCACCGGCCAGGGCGCCGAAGGAGCGGGAGCCCGCCCCGCGGCGGGAGGAGCCGAAGGGGGCGGGCGGGCTGCTCGATTCGCTGCTCAGCAACCCGACGGTGAAGTCCCTGGCGCGTTCGGCCGGGAAGCAGCTCGGGCAGGAGATCTCGCGCAGCCTGTTCGGGACGTCCAAGCGGCGGCGGTAGCGGCCGGGCCCCGCACGGTGGGGGTGGGCGCCTAGCCGGCCAGGGCGGCGCCGATCCGGTCGAGCGAGGACAGCCGCATCAGGCCGTAGTTGTAGAACTCCACCTCGGGGACGCCCAGTTCGCGCAGGGTGGCGATCTTGGCGGCGAGGTTCGCCGGACCGTCGCAGTCCGAGGCCATCGGCCGCAGGATCACCGCCATGTCCTGGGGGCGGACGCCGTGCAGGGCGAACGCGGCGACCTTCTCCCGGACGGCCTCCGGGGTCTTCGCGTAGCCGAGCGTCTCGATCTGGTCGGTCGCCTTGGCGAGCGCGGGCAGGTCGATGCCGGACAGCCAGCCCTTGCCCGGGCCGGCGCCGTCCATGAAGCTCAGCCGCATGCCGTGGCGCCGGGCCTCCTCGGTCAGTTCGGCGGCCAGCGTGGTGACGGTGGTGGTGGCGGCGTCCAGGTAGGCGGCCAGGGCGCCGTCCGCGAGCGCGCTCAGGTCCGCGGGTTCGGCGGCGGCCGCCTCGTCGGCCAGCCGGCGGCGCAGCTCGGTGCGGACGGCCTCCGCGACCTCCTCCGCCGGGACGCCCGCGCGGGTGGCGGCGGCGCGGCAGTGCGGGCAGAAGCAGATGCCGAGCAGCGCCTCGGCGCCCGCGCCCAGCTCCTCGAAGTAGCGCTCGTGGTGGTAGCCGTGGCGCAGACCGTGGAAGTGCAGGGACTCGGCCCGGATCGCGTCCACGCCGTACCGGGCCAGCTCGGTGACCAGGGTCCGTGCGTACTCCCGGACCTCCGGGTGGGCCGGGCAGAGCTCGGTGAGGTGGCGGTCGCCGAAGGCGTTGGCCGGGGCGCAGTCCGGGTGGGTGAAGCCGAGCCGGTCGTTGTGGCAGAACACCGTCCAGGCGTGCAGCTTCAGCCCCCGGCGGCGGGTCTCGGCGGCGGCCTCGGCGAAGGGGTCGCGGTCGCCGATCGCGGTGGAGGGCACGGGCGCCAGCCGACGGCCCTGCCAGCGGGCCGGATCGGGGCGGAAGTAGGCCGCGCCCGGCTCCAGGTAGCGGATCACCCGGCGGGGGTTGTGCGGGAAGACGTCCCGGGCCTCGTGGTAGACCGAGGCGAGGGTGACGCCGCCGACCCCGGCGCGGTCGGTGAGGTTGCCGAAGAAGGTGTCGGCGCCCTCGTCGAGCAGGTCGGTGGCGAAGGCGAGGACGGACGACTCCACGGTGCGGCTCCGGAGCTGGGGGCGGGTGCGCTGTCCACGCTAGCCGCAGGCGCCTGATTGGTCTATACCTGGCAATTCGAGCGGACCGGGCCCGAACGAGGGGCGGCCGGATCGGGGCGGCCGGACCGGACGGGCCCCCACTACAGTGAGCCGTGTCCGTCAGGCCGTGTCCGACAGTGCGTGCCCGTCGGACCGTGTCCTTCAGCGTCCTTCAGCGTCCTTCAGCCCGAGGCCGTTCACGGCCCGTTGAGAGGTGACCACCCCATGAGCGTTCGTCCGCCGCTGCCGTACGACTTCCTGCCGCAGGTGCCGTCCTTCCCGCTGACCAGCCAGGACATCACCGACGGCGGCACACTGGCCGGGGAGTTCAGCCACGCCGGAGGCAACCGGTCGCCGCAGCTGGCCTGGTCGGGCCTGCCCGAGGGAACCCGGAGCATCGCCGTCACCTGCTACGACCCGGACGCGCCCACCGGCTCCGGCTGGTGGCACTGGCTCGCCCTCAACCTGCCCGCCGACACGGTCGAACTGCCGCGCGGCGCCGGCTCCTCGGACGACGACCTGCCCGGCGCGGCCTCCTTCCACGGCCGCAACGACTTCCCCGGCCACCAGTACGACGGCGCCGCCCCGCCGCCCGGCGCCCCGCACCGGTACGTGTTCGCGGTGCACGCCCTGGACGTCGAGAAGCTGGACGTCTCCGCCGACACCCCGGCGGCCCAGATCGGCTTCCACCTGACCTTCCACACGCTGGGGCGGGCGCTGCTCACCGCCGAGTACGGGGTCTGAGCACGGGGGCCACGATCCGGTCGAGGTCCGGCGGCTGCCCGAGGAGGCCCGGTCGGCCGGTCGCAGGGCCGTGGCCTGGACGGTCGGGCCGGCCGGGGAACCGGCCCTCCTGGTGGTGCCGGAGCAGCACCTGGCGCCGGCCGGATCCTGGCCGCCGGTCCGGCTGCCGTTCGACGGCGAGGTGGTCGTGGCCGCGCCGCAGGGGGAGTGGCGGGTGCCGCTGTCCGGCGTCTCCTGCTCGCCCGACCACCTCGGGCTGCTGCCGGGCGGCCGGGTGCTGCTGGATCGACGCGGTCGACCGGCGGTCGACCACCCTGCCGTGCCTGGTCCGGCTGCCGGTCGGCTTCGCGGTCCACGGCGGTCAGGGCGTCTTCTTGTCCAGCAGCGGCGAGTTGACCTGGTACCAGCTGATCGGCGAGGAGTGGAAGCAGACCCGGCGCCGGCAGCTGAGCGTGCCCGGCGCGCTCGACCGGGTGCGGGCGCACGGCCGGGACGGCGCGCTGTGGTTCCGCGCGGGGGACTGTCTGGTACCGGATCGAGGCCTAACCGTCTACGCGGGTGGCCCGGTCGGCGCGGGCGGCCAGGGTGCGCAGGTGGGTGATCAGCTCCGGGGGCTCGTGCACGTCGAACTCGCAGTCCAGCGTCAGCAGCCGCACCGCCGTCCACTCCAAGGAGTCCGTGCGGGAGCGCAGCCGACAGCGGTGCTCGTCGATCGGCTCGATCTCGGAGTCCCCCCGGTCGAAGTGCCGTCGGACGTTCGCGGCCGGGGCGTGCACGGTGGCGATCACGGCGCGGGCCGGTGACTGGCGGCGCAGCTTGCCCGCCACGTACGCGGCGGCGTCCTCGGCCGGGAGCGGGCGCGGGGTGAAGTGGGCGCCGGTGGCGCGGGGTTCGCTGAGCCGGTCGACGCGGAAGAGCCGCCAGTCGTCCCGGTCCAGGTCGTAGCCGACCAGGTACCAGCGGCGGCCGGCCGAGACCAGCCGCTCGGGTTCGACGTTGCGCCTGGTCTCGGCGCCGTCGCCGGCCCGGTAGGCGAAGCGCAGCCGTTCCCGGTTGGTGACGGCGCCGGCGAGCACGGTGAGGTCGTCCGGGTCGACGGTCGGGCCGTCGCCGGTGAGCAGCGGCACGGTGGCGGTGTTGAGCGCGCCCACCCGGTGCCGCAGGCGGCCCGGCAGCACCTGGAGCAGCTTGCCGAGGGCGCGGACCGAGGCCTCCTCGATGCCGACCACCGCGTGCCCGGCGGCCGCCCGCAGTCCGACCGCGATGGCGACGGCCTCGTCGTCGTCCAGCAGCAGCGGCGGCATCGCCGTCCCCGCGACCAGCCGGTAGCCGCCGACCGCGCCCATGGTGGCCTGCACCGGGTAGCCGAGGTCGCGCAGCCGGTCGATGTCGCGCCGGATCGTCCGGGGGCTGACGCCGAGCCGTTCGGCGAGTTCGCTGCCGGGCCACTCGCGCGGGGTCTGCAGCAGGGACAGCAGGTTCAGCAGCCGTGCGGGGGTGTCCGTCATGCCGTCCAGGATGCCGGACAACTGGGACAGGATCTGACCTATATGCCCCGTACCCTCGTGGACGTGCCGACGAGCAGCGCGAGCAGGACGAGCAGGACGAGCAGGACGAGCAGGACGAGCAGGACGAGCAGGACGAATGAGGAGTACCGAATGAAGACCGCGGACGCGGACCGACGGAGGTGGATCGCGCTGGCGATCGTGATGGTCGCCTCCTTCATGGACCTGGTGGACGTCACCATCGTCAACATCGCCATCCCCAGCATCCAGGAGGACACCGGCGCCTCCTTCAGCGCCATCCAGTGGGTCACCGGCGGTTACGCGCTGGCCTTCGCGATCGGGCTGATCACCGGCGGCCGGCTGGGCGACATCTACGGCCGCAAGCGGCTGTTCCTGATCGGCATCGGCGGGTTCACCGTGGCGTCCGCGCTGTGCGGCCTGGCCTCCGGCCCCGAGATGCTGGTCGGGATGCGGGTGCTCCAGGGCGGCACGGCGGCCATGATGGTGCCGCAGGTGCTGTCGATCATCCACGCGACCTTCCCGGCGGAGGAGCGCGGCAAGGTGTTCGGCATGTTCGGAGCGGTGGTCGGGCTGGGCGCCGTCTCCGGGCCGCTGATCGGCGCGCTGCTCACCGAGTGGGACCTGTTCGGCCTGGCCTGGCGCCCGATCTTCCTGATCAACCTGCCGGTCGGCATCGCCGGGCTGCTGCTCGGGCGCCGCTTCATCGACGAGTCGAAGGCCGAGCGGGCGCTCAAGCTGGACCTGGTCGGGGTGGCGCTGGCGAGCGTCGGCCTGCTGATGCTGATCTACCCGCTGACGCACGGGCGGGAGGCCGGCTGGCCGCTCTGGGGCTACCTGTCGATGGCCGGCAGCCTGGTGGTGTTCGCGCTGTTCGTGGCGTACGAGAAGGCCAAGACGCGGCGGGACGGCTCGCCGCTGGTCGAGCTGTCGCTGTTCCGGGTGAAGAGCTTCGCGGCCGGTATCGGCGTGCAACTGGCCTTCGGGGTGGTCTGCGGGATCTTCTTCCTGGTCTGGACGCTGTACATGCAGCTGGGCCTCGGCTGGAGCCCGCTCAAGGCCGGTTCCACCGGCATCCCGTTCTCGCTCGCCGTCTCGGCCGCGGCCGGGCTGTCCGTGCAGAAGCTGGTGCCCCGGTTCGGGCGCCGGGTGCTCCAGACCGGCGCGCTGGTGATGGCGGCGGGTGTGCTGACGTACATCTGGGAGGCGGACCGGTACGGGACGGCGATCGCGCCCTGGCAGATGGCGCTGCCACTGGTGGTGATGGGCCTGGGGATGGGCCTGATCGTCGCGCCGATCACCGACGCGATCCTGGCGGAGGTGCCGCGCGCGCACGCCGGTTCGGCGTCGGGGCTGATCAACACCGTCCAGCAGATGGGGAACGCGCTGGGGCTCGCGCTGGTGTCGGTGGCCTTCTTCGGGGCGATGGACGACGTGGTCGCGCCGGAGGCGATGGGCACCGCGTTCGGCGGGGCGTTCGTCCACGCGATGTGGTGGGTCGCGGGGGCGCTGCTGGTGGTGTTCCTGCTGATGTTCGCGCTGCCGCGGCGCAAGGCGGTCGCGCCGGCCGACGCGGATGCGGTGGGTGCGGGGGATGCGCAGGCGACGGCGGGTGCGGCGGATCCGACGGACGAGCGGGAGCCCGTCCTGGCCTGACGGGCACTGGTGAGGGCCCCGGTCGCGCGGTGCGACCGGGGCCCTCGGCGCATCCTGGGAGGGCCATGGACCGTACGGCGGTGGACTCCTCGGCGGCTCGGCAATGGCTCCCGGCCGGCCGGGCGATCGGCTTTCAGCGCGCCCCGGCCGTGCTCACCGCCGTCGTCCGGGGCGTGGTCTTCGCCGCGGACTTGGCCTCCTTCGCGGCGCGCTTCATCTCCTGCTTGAACTCCCGGACCAGGTCGAGGGATTCGGGCCCGGTGATGTCGGCGACCGAGCGGTGCGCGCCCTCCTCGCCGTACACGCCGGCCGCCTCGCGCCAGCCCTCCGGCCGCACGCCGTACTGCTTGCCGAGCAGGGCCAGGAAGATCTGCGACTTCTGTTTGCCGAAACCGGGCAGGGCGTTGAGGCGGCTGAGCAGCTCCTTGCCGGTGCGGGTGTCCTTCCAGAGTGCGGCGGCGTCGGCGTCGTACTGCGCCACCAGGAACTGGCAGAGCTGCTGGACCCGTTTGGCCATCGCGGCCGGGTAGCGGTGCACGGCGGGCTTCGCGGACAGCAGGGCGACGAACTCCTCCGGGTTGTACACGGCGATCTCCCGGGCGTCCAGGTCGTTCCGTCCGAGCCGCTGGGCGATGGTCAGCGGACCGGTGAACGCCCATTCCATCGGCACCTGTTGGTCGAGCAACATGCCGACGAGCGCGGCCAGCGCACTCCGTCCGAGCAGTTCGTCGGCCTCGGGCTGCTGTGCGAGCCGGACGGTGACGTTCATGGGCTTGCCCTCCTCGGAGTTGACGTCGGGTCGGCGCCCAGTCTGGTGGACGGGGCGGGGGCGGGGGCGGTCAACACGCCCGTAGCAGGGGAAGTCTTGGAGTTCCAGGGCCTTGGCGCAGCTGGCTTGTTCGTTGGCGGAGCGACCGCCTGGGATACCAGCTCCGGCGGTCGGGAGAGCCGACGGAATACTTTTTGCCCGCTTCGGGTGGCGAGGAGGCGGGCGGCGCGGGCGGGCTGGAGGGAGGTAGGTCATCTTGTATGACTGTTTCTGTTGCGCCGGTGCGGCGACCTGCCGGCGGGTCATTCTTGGTGCAATCGACGCGTCCAGAAAGGCTCGCCCGCCGTGACCCAGCCGTTCGAACTGCCGTCCTTCTACGTGCCGCACCCGGCACGCCTCAACCCCCACCTGGACGAGGCCCGGGCCCATTCCTCCGTCTGGGCACGGGAGATGGGCATGCTGGAGGGCTCCGGCATCTGGGACCAGGCCGACCTGGACGCCCACGACTACGGTCTGCTCTGCGCCTACACCCACCCCGACGCCTCCGCCGAGGCGCTCTCGCTGGTCACCGACTGGTACGTGTGGGTCTTCTTCTTCGACGACCACTTCCTCGACATGTTCAAGCGCACCAACGACCGCGAGGCCGGCAAGGCGCACCTCGACCGGCTGCCGCTGTTCATGCCGGCCGACCCGGCCACCCCGATGCCGGAGCCGGAGAACCCGGTCGAGGCGGGCCTGGCCGACCTGTGGCGGCGCACCGTGCCGGTGATGGGCGAGGACTGGCGGATCCGCTTCGCCGAGAGCACCCGCAACCTGCTCAACGAGTCGCTCTGGGAGCTCGCCAACATCAACGCCGGCCGGGTCTCCAACCCGGTCGAGTACATCGAGATGCGCCGCAAGGTGGGCGGTGCGCCCTGGTCCGCCCAACTGGTCGAGTACGCGGCCGGCGCCGAGGTCCCGAAGGAGGTCTCCGGCTCGCGCGCGCTGCGGGTGCTGATGGACGCCTTCTCGGACGGCGTGCACCTGCGCAACGACATCTTCTCCTACCAGCGGGAGGTGGAGGACGAGGGCGAGCTGAGCAACGGCATCCTGGTGCTGGAGAAGTTCCTGGAGTGCTCCACCCAGGAAGCCGCCGAGGCGGTCAACGACCTGCTCACCTCGCGGCTCCAGCAGTTCGAGAACACCGTGTTCACCGAACTGCCCGTGCTGTTCGCCGAGACCGGGCTCGCTCCCGAGGGCCGCGCCCGGGTGCTGGCGTACGTCAAGGGCCTCCAGGACTGGCAGTCCGGCGGCCACGAGTGGCACATGCGCTCCAGCCGGTACATGAACGGCGGTGGTGCGGCGGCCGGTTCGGGCGGCGGCGTCGCGGCGGGGACGGGCGGCGCGCTGCCCGGCACCGGCAACTGGTGGGACCCGTTCGCGATCGGCGGGGTGGGCACCTCGGCGCTGGACATCCTGCGCAGCGGGGCGATGGGCGGCGGTGGACCTGCGGCCGGTCCGGCCGGTTCGGGCGGCCCGGGCGGCGTCGGACCGGCCGTTCGGCGGGCCCGGTCGCACGGCCACGTGCCGTACCAGGCCGTCGGGCCGTCCCAACTGCCGGAGTTCAAGCTGCCGTTCGAGGCCACGCTGAGCCCGCACCTGGACGGCGCGCGGGACCGGGTGATCGAGTGGGCCGCGCGGATGGGCCTGCTGGAAGAGCAGCCCGGCATCCCCGGATCCGGCATCTGGGACGCCGAGTCCATGCGGGACTACGACCTCCCGCTCTGCGCGGCCGGCATCCACCCGGACGCCACCGCCGACCAACTCGACGTCTCCTCCGCCTGGTTGGCCTGGGGCACCTGGGCCGACGACTACTACCCGGTGGTCTTCGGCCGCACCCGCGACCTGGCCGGCGCCAAGCTCGCCACCGAGCGGCTCCCGCTGTTCATGCCGGTGGACGGCAGCCCCGCGCCCGAGCCCGCCAACGCCCTGGAACGCGGCCTCGCCGACATCTGGGAGCGCACCGCCGGCCCGATGACGGCCGACGCCCGGCGGAAGTTCCGCCAGACCGTCGAGGACATGACCGCGAGCTGGATCTGGGAGCTCAACAACCAGGTGCAGAACCGGATCCCGGACCCGGTGGACTACCTGGAGATGCGCCGCGCCACCTTCGGCTCCGACCTCACCATGAGCCTGTGCCGGCTCGCCCACGGCCAGGTCGTGCCGCCCGCGGTGTACGAGCACGGCTCGATGCGCTCGCTGGAGAACTCGGCCGCGGACTACGCGTGCATGATGAACGACCTGTTCTCGTACCAGAAGGAGATCGAGTACGAGGGCGAGGTGCACAACGCCGTCCTGGTGGTGCAGAACTTCTTCAACTGCGACTACCCGTCGGCGGTCCGGATCGTCGACGACCTGATGCACTCCCGGCTGGACCAGTTCCAGCACGTCGCGGGGAAGGAACTCCCCGTCCTGTACGACGACTTCGCGCTGGAGCCGGAGGCGAGGGAGCTGCTGGACGGGTACGTGGAGGAGCTGGAGAACTGGCTCGCGGGCATCCTGGTCTGGCACCGAGACTGCCGCCGGTACCGCGAGGAGGACCTGCTGCGGCACTTCGGCGCGGAGCGGGAGCTCAAAGCGGGGGCGGCGGTGAAGGAACTGCCCGGGCCCGCCGCCTTCCCGGTCGGCCCGACCGGCCTGGGCACGGCCTCGCTGCGCGTGCCGCGAGCCGGTGCGGCCCCGGCCGCCGGGGTGGCGGCCCTGGGCTGACCGGCGGGCGGACCAGCCCACGGCGCACCCGTGCGGGCCGATCCCGCGCGGGTGCGCCCGGTACTGGCTAGGGTGGCCGGACGGGGGCCGGGTGCGCTCCGGATCGCGGGCGCACGTCGCCAGGCGAGAGGGCGGAGGAGATGGCAGCGCCACCTGAGGGCACGCCCTGTTGGGTCGACGCGATGTTCACCGATCCGGAGGGCGCGAAGGCGTTCTACGGTGACGTCCTGGGCTGGACCTTCGGCGAGAGCTCGTCGGAGTACGGCAACTACACGCAGGCGTACTCGGACGGCAAGGCGGTCGCCGCGATCGTGCCGTCGATGCCCGGCGCGCAGGCGCAGTCCGCCTGGTGCCTGTACCTCGCCTCGCCGGACGCCGCCGCCACCGCCGGGCGGATCCGCGCCAACGGCGGCGAGGTGGTCATGGGGCCGATGCAGATCGGCGACTTCGGCACCATGGTGATCGCCAGGGACCCGGGCGGGGTCGTGTTCGGCGTCTGGCAGGGCGACCGCCACCAGGGCTTCGAGAAGCAGGGCGAGCCCGGCGCGTACAGCTGGGCCGAGGTGGTGACCCGCGAGCCCGCGAAGGCGGACGCGTTCTTCCCCGCGGTCTTCCCGTTCGGCGTGAAGCGGATGGACGCCGGGGACTTCGACTACCGGATGTTCCAGGTCGACGGCCGCCCCGTGCTGGGCCGGATGGGGGCGGAGGGCGACTTCCTGCCGCCCGAGGCGCCCTCGTACGTGAGCGTGTACTTCGCGGTCGACGACACCGACGCCGCGCTCGAACGGCTGCGGGCGCGCGGCGGCACGGTGCACTTCGGGCCGATGGACAGCCCGTTCGGCCGGTTCGCCGCTGTCGGCGACCAGCAGGGCGCGGCCTTCGGGATCATCGACCTCGGCCGGACCTCGGGCGAGCCGCCCGAGGTTGCGGACGCCTGAGGGGGAGCGGGAGGAACTCGTCGAGCCGCTGGACGGACACCGCGATCTGCCGCGCTGGACGGGGCGAAGTCAACGGCTGAGGTCGCCCGGGGCCGAGGGGTGTCCGGGGCCGAGGAGCGTCCGGTCCTGAGGTCCGGCTGATGCCGAGGCCCGCCCCGGCGGCCCGATCGCTCAGAGCTCGACGCCGAGCAGCTCGCGCAGTGCGCGGTCGCCGTCCGGGGTGACCCGCAGGGCCCGGCCGGAGCCGATCCGCTCCACCCAGGACCGGTCCAGCGCCGTCCGGCAGAGCGCCGCGCCCAGCGCCCCGCCGAGATGGCTGCGGCGCTCCGTCCAGTCCAGGCAGCTGCGCACCACCGGCCGCCCGCCCCGGCGGCCCGCCCGCTCGGGCAGCTCGATCGCCTGCGCGGCCAGCCAGGCCCGGCCGCGCCCGGTGACGGCGAGCCCGGCGTCGTCGGTGAGCAGGCCGCGGGCGAGCAGCGCGTCCGCGACGGCCACGCCGAGGCGGCCGGCCAGGTGGTCGTAGCAGGTGCGGGCGCGGGCCTCGGCGCTCTGCCGGGTGGCCTCGCGCAGGCCGTGCGGGGTGGGCCGGTCACCCTGGCCGGCGAAGGCGGTGAGGTCCTCGATCAGGGTGGCGACCTCCGGGGTGGCCAGCCGGACGTACCGGTGCCGCCCCTGCCGCTCCTCGGCCAGCAGCCCGCCGGCGATCAGCCGCGACAGGTGCTCGCTGGCCGTGGACGGCGCGACGCCCGCGTGCCGGGCCAGTTCGCCGGCCGTCCAGGCGCGGCCGTCGAGCAGTGCGGTGCAGAACGCGGCGCGGGTGGGGTCGGCGAGCAGGGCGGCGAAGGCGGCGAGCGACATGCCTCCATGGTCGCCCCGGCACGGTTCGGCGCGGGCCGAACCGTCGGCGGCGCGGGGTGGGACGGTCGGGGGCGGCGCAGTTTGGCGCGGGCCGAACCGTCGGCGCCGCGGGGCGGGGCGGTCGGGGGCGGCACGGTTCGGCGCGGGCCGAAACGAGCCGGAGCCAGGATGGCCGGTATGGGCGATCCCACGGTGTTCTCCCGCCGCGGCGAGGTGACCGCAGCCCTGGACGACTCGCCGGGCACCGGCTGGGGCTTGCGCCGACTCGTCCACCACGTCGTCGGGTCCGCGTTCTGCGCGGGCGCCGTCGGCGACCACTCCCCGGAGGTGACCCGATGACCCCCTTCGCCGCCCTGCACCACCGCCCCGGCCGGCCGCTGCTGCTGCCGAACGCCTGGGACCACGCCTCGGCAGCGGCCCTCGCCGCCGAGGGCTACGCCGCGATCGGCACCACCAGCCTGGGCGTGGCCGCCGCCGCCGGCCTGCCCGACGGCGTGGCCGTCACCCGCGCGGAGACCGTGCGGCTGGCCCGCCGGCTGGGCCGTAGCGGGTTCCTGCTGAGCGTGGACGCCGAGTCCGGGTTCAGTGATGATCCGGAGGAAGTCGCCTGCCTGGCCGTCGAGTTGGCGCAGGCCGGGGTGGTCGGCATCAACCTGGAGGACGGCCGGGCGGACGGCACCCTGGCGCCGTCCGCCGTCCTCGCGGCGAAGATCGCGGCGGTGAAGGCGGCCGTGCCGGAGCTCTTCGTGAACGCCCGTACCGACACCTGCTGGGCCGGGCGCCACGACCCCGGGCCGGAGACGGTCCGCCGCCTGGAGGCCTATCAACAGGCGGGCGCGGACGGCGTGTTCGTCCCGGGGCTGGCCGATCCGGCCGCCATCGTGGCGCTGGTCGAACGGCTGGCCGCCCCGCTCAACGTCCTCTGGACGCCGACCGGTCCGGGCTTCGCCGAGCTTGCCGCGCTGGGGGTGGCCCGGGTCAGCCTCGGCTCGCTGCTGTACCGCTCCGCGCTGGCGGCGGCGGTGGCCACGGCGGCGGCCGTCGGTGCGGGCGATGAGGTCGGTCCGGTGCCGGGCTACGCCGAGGTCCAGGAGCTGAGCGGAAAGTGACGGTGCGTCATCCGTCGGGTCGGTCCTGCCGGGTGGCCTCGATGCCGGCCAGGATCAGTCGGACGCCGTTGGTGAAGCCGCTGTCGCGGCCGCCGTCGGTCGCTGAGCCGACCTCGGTGGTGTAGAGGTGGTGCAGGCGCGGGAAGTCCCGGGTGGCCTCGATGACGGCGGGCACGAGCTCGTCCATCCAGCCCTGCTCGTCCCGGCCCTGCCGGGCCAGCGCGCTCAGCCAGGAGGCCTCCACGCTGGCCGTCCCGATGACGTAGCCGAGCAGGGCCCCCATCGCGTCGTTGGCCTCCGTCGGGGTGAAGCCGGCCGCATCCAGGAAGGTGAGCAGGGCCTCGGAGAGGCGCATCCAGTTGGGCCCGAAGTAGACCAGCCCCAGGTCGCCGATCACCGACACCATCCACGGGTGGCGCAGGACGACCTCACGCGTGCTGGCCGCGCACTCGGCGAGGGTGGTGCGCCAGTCCGCCGGGTCCGTGTCGGTGACCGTGGGGATCCAGATCTTGCCGAACACCTCGTCGACGACCAGGGCGAGCAGTTCGTCCTTGTTGGCGACGTGGGTGTACATCGAGGTGGCGCCGGCGTTGAGGCGGGCGCCGAGCTTGCGCATGCTCAGGGCCTCGATGCCGTCGCCGTCCAGGATGGCGAGGGCCTCCGCGACGATCTGGGTCCGGCTGAGCGCGGGCTGCTCGCGCCGGGGGCGCTCGGGGCGGCTCCACGGTGTCCCGGGCACGCCCTTCGACCTGGCCGTCATCCGGCCCTCCTCTCGGTCTTCGCCCGCCTGTGCTCGGCTCGGCTGTTCCGTTCAGCATAAGCCGCACCGCACACTGTTCGGCTTTGCGAACAGTGTGCGGTCTCCGTACAGTGTGCGGAGCGGAGCGCGCCGCCCCCGTGGGGACGGGGTGCGGCGTGCCCGCGACGACTTCCGTCCGGCTGCGGCCGGCGCGCTCACTTCGAAGGGGGACCGCGGTGGACCGTCAGCCGCGTCGCTGGCTCATCCTGGTCGTGCTCTGTCTCAGCAGCCTGGTGCTGGTGGTCGACAACATGGTGCTCACGGTGTCCATCCCGCCGATCGCGGAGGACCTCAAGGCCGGGGCCCAGGACATCCAGTGGATCATCGACTCGTACATCCTGGTCTTCGCCGGGCTGCTGCTCACCTCGGGCAGCCTCTCCGACCGGTTCGGCCGGCGGAAGGTGATGATCATCGGGCTGGTGCTGTTCGGCGCCGCCTCCCTGGTCGCGGCCGTCGCCGACAGCCCCGGCCAACTCATCGCCGGACGCGTGCTGATGGGGGTGGGCGGAGCCCTGGTCATGCCGAGCACGCTCTCCATCCTGATCACCGTCTTCGACGACGAGGAACGGCCCAAGGCGATCGCCGCCTGGAGCGCGGTGGCCATGATCGGCCTGGTCGGCGGGCCGGTGCTCGGCGGTGCGCTGATCGCGCACTTCTGGTGGGGCGCGGTCTTCCTGCTCAACGTGCCGGTCGCGGCGGTCGCCATCATCGCGGCGGTCGTGCTGATGCCGGAGTCCAAGGGGCCGTGGCGTCGGCCCGACCTGCCCGGCATGGTGCTCTCGATGGCCGGGATGACCGCGCTGGTCTGGTCGATCATCGTGTTGCCCCGGGACGGCATCACCAGCCCCGGCACGCTCGGCACGCTCGCCGTCGGGGTGCTCGCGCTGGCCGGGTTCGCCGTCCGCCAGGTCCGGACCGACTCGCCGATGGTCCCGCTCGGGCTGTTCCGCAACCGGGTGTTCACCGGCGCCAGCTTCTCGCTCGTCCTGCTGACCTTCGCCACCGGTGGCCTGATGCTGGTCCTCACCCAGTACCTGCAGTTCGTGCTGAAGTTCTCGCCCACCGACACCGGCCTGGCGTTCATCCCGCTGGCCGTCGCCTCGCTGGTGTTCAACGCCGTCGGTGCCGCGCTCGGCAGGAAGGTCGCCCCGCGGGTGCTGACCTCGGTCGGCATGCTGGTCATCGCGGCCGGGTTCGGGCTGCTGGCCACGCTCTCGGTCGGCGACGGCTTCGTCAAGGTCGCCCTGGCCATGCTGGTGCTGGGCGCCGGCTCCGGCCTCGGGATGCCGGCCGCGTCCAACGCGCTGATGGGCGCGATCCCCGGCGAGCACGCCGGCGTCGGCTCCGCGCTCAACGACACCATCCAGCAGTCCGGTTCCGCGCTGGGCGTGGCCATCCTCGGCGCCGTCCTGTCCAGCACCTACACCGGCGCGATGCCCACCGACGCGCCCACGGCGGGGAAGCACGCGATCACCGACGCGCTCGCCCTCGCCGCGAGCACCGGGGACGGCGGACTGGCCGCCGCCGCCCGCGACGCGTTCAACACCGCGGCCTCCGTCACCTTCACGGCGGGCGGGATCTCCGTCCTGGCGGCCGCGGGGCTGACCCTGGTGCTGATGCGGGACGGCCGGAAGGCCGCTCCGGTGGCGGGCCCGGTGGAGGACGCGGCGGAGGCGGAGGTCGTCCAGCGGGTGGGCTGAGCCTGCTCGCCCCGGCCCCGCCCGCCCCGTGCGGCCGGGGCCGTCGGCGTGCCGCCGGTGTGTCGCCGCCCCCCGGCGACCCCCGGCGGCGGTGCGTAGCCTGGGCCCCATGTCCCCCGAGTACGCGGAGCGGGCGTCGAAGCTGCCGGGAGCGGTCGTGTGGAGGCGCCGGGCCGTCGGGAGCACGGGCGGCGGCGCGGCCGGGCTCGTCCTGCCCGACGGCTGCATGGACCTGCTCTGGACCGAGGGCCGGCTCCTCGTCGCCGGGCCGGACACCCGCGCCTTCCAACTCGGACCGGGGCTGCGCGGCCCGTGGGCGGGCGTCCGCCTCCCGCCCGGCGCCGCCCCCGCCCTGCTGGGCGTGCCCGCGTACGAACTGCGCGACCGGCGGGTCGACCTGGCGGACCTCCGGCCCGGCGCCGAGGTGCGCCGCCGTGCCGGACGCATCGACGCGGCGCCCGACCCGGTCGTGGCCCTGGAGGAGTTGGCGCTGCGCCTGGCGGCCGACGCGCGGCCGGTGGACCCGCTCGTCCTGGCGGTCGCCGATGCCCTGGCGGCCGGCCGCTCGGTCGCGGCGACCGCCGAGGCGGTCGGCCTCGGCGCGCGGCAACTGCACCGCCGCTCACTGACCGCCTTCGGTTACGGCCCCAAGACCCTGGCCCGGATCCTCCGCTTGCAGCGCGCCCTCGCGCTGGCCCGCTCCGGCGTGCCCCTCGCCGAGACGGCGGCCCGGACGGGCTACGCCGACCAGGCCCATCTGGCGCGTGACGTACGGGAGTTGGCGGGAGTGCCGGCGACCGTCCTGCTGCCCCGTTGACTCAGTCCGCGGCGTCCGGCAGCGGCGCGAACAGGTCGACGCCGTTGCCGTCCGGGTCGTGCACCACGGCGTACCGCTGGCCCCAGAAGGCGTCCCACGGCTTCAGCTCGCCGTGGTACCCGGCGCCGACCAGGTCCTCGTAGACCGCGTCCACCTGGGCGGGGTCGGCGCACCGGAACGCCAGTGCCGTCCGGCCGCCGCCCGCCGGCGGACGCCAGTCCGGGTGGAACGAGCGGATGGTGGAGTCGGGGTCGAGGGCCAGGCGCAGCCCGCCCGGCAGCACGGCCTCGACGTGCGGCTCCTGCTCGGCCCCGTCGGGGAACGCGAGTCCGAGCCGCCGGTAGAAGGCGATCGAGGCGGCCAGGTCCGAGACGGCGAGGCCCACGACGGCGAACTGCGGTGCTGGTGTGCTGTTCATGCCCGTCACGGTAGGCGGCGCCCGGACGCCCCGTCTTGAACGAATCGGACGGTCTCCCGGCTGGTCTGCACACTGGCCGAGTCGGGCATGACCGGGGTAATGATTCCGGTGACCCGATCCCGGCGCGCACCACCGTTGCCGACGACCCCCTGGGAGGGATGACTGATGCTGTACCGCAGTGTCGGAGTTGACGGACCGAAGGCCAGTGCGCTGTGCCTCGGCGCCATGACCTTCGGCACCACCGTGGACGAGCAGACCGCGACGGCGATCCTCGACCGGTTCACCGAGGCCGGCGGGACCTTCGTCGACACCTCGAACAACTACGCCTTCTGGGCCCCCGGCGGGACGGGGTACGAGAGCGAGGAACTGCTCGGCCGCTGGATCGCCCGCCGGCGCAACCGCGACGAACTGGTGCTCGCCACCAAGGCGGGAGCCCGCCCGGTGCCCGAACTCCCCTTCCCCGCGCACATGGAGGGGCTGTCCGCCGCCGCGCTGCGCAACGCGGCCGAGGGCAGCCTGCGCCGGCTCGGCACCGACCGCGTGGACGTCTACTACGCCCACGTGACGGACCCGTCCACCCCGGTCGAGGAGACCCTCGGGGCCTTTGCCGAGCTGGTGGCCGAAGGAAAGGTCGGCCGGCTCGGCTGCAGCAACCACAGCGCCGCGGACCTGGCCACCGCCAACGAGCTCGCCGAGCAGTGGAGTTGGCCCGGCTACCGGTGCGTCCAGCAGCGCCACAGCTACCTCCGGCCGCGGCCGGACGCGGACTTCGGCATCCAGAAGCACGCCGACGAGGAGCTGCTGTCGTACGTCGCGCGGCGGCCGGAGCTGCTGCTGCTGGCGTACTCCCCACTGCTCGGCGGCGCGTACTGCCGGCCCGACCGGCCGCTGTCCGAGAAGTACCGGTGGCCGGTGGTGCAGGCCCAGTTGGCCGCCCTGGCCGAGGTGGCGAAGGAGACCGGGGCCACCGTCAACCAGGTGGTGCTCGCCTGGCTGCTGGGCCACCCGGTGCCGACGATCCCGGTCGTGGGCGCCAGCTCCGTCGCCCAGCTGGACGAGAGCCTGGCCGCCCTGGACCTGGTGCTCGACGAGGACCAGCGCCGACGGCTGGACACCGCGGCCTGACCGCGGCGTCCGCCTCGAACCGGCTGCGCGCCGTCAGTCCTGAGCGCCGTCAGCCCTGCGCGCGGACCGCCCGCCACCGGTTGGCGGTGGTCTCGCTCACCGTGTAGAAGAACTCCGACTTGAACTCGGCGCCGTCACTGAGCGCCTCCACCCAGCTCATCGGCCAGTTCCGCCGGCCGTAGTGCTTGTGCACGACCCGGGTGAACGCGGACAGCACGCCGCGCAGCCGCTTCCGGTCCACGTCGAGCAGCTCGACCAGGGACGTGTAACTCACCCGCTCGCCGGGCTGCTTCGCCAGGATGTCGAGCACCCCGGTCACCGCCTGCACCGAGTCCAGCGGATCGGCCGTCAGCCGGCGCAGATCCTGCACGGTCCACTCGACGAACGGCCACTCGCCGTCCTCCTGCGGACCCCCCTCGGCCGGCGCCGCCACCGCGGGCCCCGCAGCGGCTCCCGAGAGCTCCGCGAGGAACGCGTACACCTGCGTGACGTACTGAGCCGGCACCGGCACCGAGATGAACTGCTGGTTGTCCTGCGTCATGTTTCTTCCCCTCCGACGTGTCGCCTGTCTGGCGGCAGGACAGATACTTGCACGTCATGTCTCCACGTGTCCAGGTACTAACCTGGACTAATTCCGGGGCTAATGGATCGATTAGTCTCCCTCGCGGCGTAGCGCGGGAGGGCGGAAGCCGCTTCCGGCACCGGTCGACCGGTCGGAGCCGTGGAACCGGCGAGGGCCCGGACCGTGTGAGGCGGTCCTGGCCCTCCGCGTGGGCGGTCCAGGTCAGTGGAGGACGTCCGGGAAGTTGGTGGCGTCGTCGACGAAGTACACGGCGTCGTGGTCGAGGTCGACCGCGAGCCCGAACGGGGCGCCGGCACCGGGCGGGGGCCCGCTCGGTGCCGCCGGGGCGGGGCCCGGGCAGCTTCGCCGGGTCGATCCGGGCGAACACGCCGACGGCGCTGTCCGGGTCAACCTGGACCAGGGTGGTTCCGGTGCCCTGCTGGTTCTGCGCGTTGTTGAAGTTGCTGATGAGGACGTTGCCGCGGCGCAGACCCGCCCCCAGAACCTCGTGCGCGAAGAGTGAAGCCTCATAACTCAAAGTCATGCAGCAGTCGAACCGCCCGGCGCGCGGAGTTCACCCAGTGGTGTCCCCGCACCGCAGAACGACGAAGGCCCGGACCGTCGAAACGGTCCGGGCCTTCTGCCGGCGGAGGATACGAGATTCGAACTCGTGAGGGGTTGCCCCCAACACGCTTTCCAATTCTCCCGAACGCCGTCCGCCGGGGTTCACACCTGTCCTGAACTGCAGCTGGGCCAACCGCTGGGCGGCGGCTGAACCCTGCTGGACGGGGGTGAATGAGACCAGAAATGGGACCAGGGGACCTCCGGCGCCCATCGGTGCGGGAGACCGGTGAGTACCAAGGAGCCGATCCCTGGTTGGTCGTTCTCCTGCATGATCGAGCCACTGCCGCCACCATGGACGGATCACCACAGGAGGCTCAGATGGCCATCACGCTGCCCAAAGGCGCGAACGCCCCCCTGCCCGGCGCCCATTGCCTGGTCACCGTCGCGGCTTCGGGTGTGCCGTTCGACGTCTCCGCCGTGCTGCTCGGGTCCGACGGCAAGGTCCGCGGCGACCACGACCTGGTGTTCTACAACCACCGGTCGCAGGACGGCGTGACGGTGACCGGGCGCACCGTCACGGCGGACCTCCGACACGTCCCCGCCTCGGTGGAGCGCATCGCCGTTGTGACGAGCATCGACGTCGGCCACCCCGCTGCCCGGTTCGACGCCGGGGGCACCCCGCGCGCCGACGTCGAGTGCGGGTCCACGCGGCTCAAGTTCGTTCCGCCGCCGATGGACGGCGGGGAGACCGTGGCGGTCCTCGTCGAGCTGTACCGGCGCCAGGGCGAGTGGAAGGTCCGGGCGGTCGGACAGGGCTGGGCCAGCGGGCTGGCGGGCTTGGCGGCGGACTTCGGCATCGTCGTTGACGACCCCGCCCCCGCCCCTGCTTCGCCCCCGCCCGTGCCGCTCGGCAAGGTCACCCTCGTCAAGGGCGGCCAGGCCACGATCAGCATGCGCAAGGACGATCCGTCCCCCGTCGTCACCGCCAGCCTGGAATGGAACGGCGGCAGCGCGAACCGCCGCCGGGCCGGTGCCGACCTCGACCTCTACGCCCTCCACGTGCCCCGCAGCCTCGTCACCCCCAAGGGCCCCAGGCCGAACAGGTCCGAGGAGGTCGTGTACTACCGGCAACTCGGCTCCCCCTCCGCACCCCCGTACATCGCCCTCGACGGTGACGCCCGCACACCCGGGCGCGAAACCGTCACCATCCGCCGACCCGACCTCCAGGGCTACGTCCTGATCTGCGCCTACAGCGCGGTCGAGAACGGCACCGGCTCCTTCAAGTCCTACGGAGCCAGGGCTGTCGTCACGGACGGCCGCGGGTCCACTGTCACCGTCCCGCTGTTCAACAACCGCAACCTGTCCTACTGGGTCGCTATCGCCCTCATCGACTTCACCGCTCCCGGCGGCATCGAGATCCGCCACGTCGAGAAGTACAGCGGCAACCACCAGGAAGCCCGCCCGATGCTGTACTCCAACGGCAACTTCCGCATGAGCACCGGCCCGGTCGAGTTCAAGACCAAGTGAGGGAAGCGCCCGCCCACTCCAGCTGACACGGCGCCCGGAGGCGGAAAACGACGAAGGCCCGGGCCGTCGAAACGGTCCGGGCCTTCTGCCGGCGGAGGATACGAGATTCGAACTCGTGAGGGGTTGCCCCCAACACGCTTTCCAAGCGTGCGCCCTAGGCCTCTAGGCGAATCCTCCGTGGGAGAGCTTAGTACATGTTCGGGGGTGGTCGCGACCAGCGATCCCGTAGGCGGGAGGGTGGGGTTGCCTGTGGATCGTCGGGGCTCGGATCCGGTAGTGTGGGGGTCAGCCCCTCGTGTGGCGTTATCTCTCTGAACCCCCCCAGGGCCGGAAGGCAGCAAGGGTAAGAGGGCTCTGGCGGGTGCACGGGGGGTCTTTGCGTTCCCGGGCGGTCGCCGGGGGGCGGTGGGGGACGGCGGTGAGGCGAGGGGCGACGCGTTTGTCGGCGCGTCCCGATATCGTCGGGGGTGTGTCCCTAGCCCTGTACCGCCGCTACCGCCCCGAGACCTTCGCGGAGGTCATCGGGCAGGAGCACGTGACCGCTCCGCTCCAGCAGGCCCTGCGTAACAACAGGGTCAACCACGCGTACCTGTTCAGCGGGCCGCGCGGCTGCGGGAAGACGACGAGTGCGCGCATCCTGGCCCGCTGTCTGAACTGTGAACAGGGGCCGACGCCGACGCCCTGCGGGGAGTGCCAGTCCTGTCGCGACCTCGCGACCGGCGGGCCCGGCTCGATCGACGTGATCGAGATCGACGCGGCCTCGCACGGTGGTGTGGACGACGCGCGCGAGCTGCGGGAGCGGGCGTTCTTCGCGCCGGTCCACAGCCGCTACAAGATCTTCATCCTGGACGAGGCGCACATGGTGACCTCGGCCGGGTTCAACGCGCTGCTCAAGGTGGTCGAGGAGCCTCCGGAGCACCTCAAGTTCATCTTCGCGACCACGGAGCCGGAGAAGGTGATCGGGACGATCCGGTCCCGGACGCACCACTACCCGTTCCGGCTGGTCCCGCCGGGCACGCTGCGCGACTACCTGGCGGAGGTCTGCGGCCGGGAGGGCATCCAGGTCGAGGACTCGGTGTTCCCGCTGGTGGTCCGGGCCGGGGCCGGGTCGGTGCGTGACTCGATGTCGGTCATGGACCAGTTGCTGGCCGGCGCCGCCGAGGGCGGCGTGACGTACCAGATGGCGACCTCGCTGCTCGGGTACACCGATTCGGCGCTGCTGGACGAGGTGGTGGACGCCTTCGCCGCGCACGACGGGGCGACGGTGTTCCAGGTGATCGACCGGGTGGTCGAGGGCGGGCACGACCCGCGCCGTTTCGTCGCCGACCTGCTGGAGCGGCTGCGCGACCTGGTGATCCTGGCCACCGTGCCGGAGGCGGGGGAGAAGGGGCTGATCGACGCCCCGGCGGACCGGGTCGCGATCATGCAGGCGCAGGCGGACGCGTTCGGCTCGGCGGAGCTGAGCCGGGCGGCGGACATCGTCAACACCGGGCTGACCGAGATGCGCGGCAACGCGGCGCCGAGGTTGCAGCTGGAGCTGATCTGCGCCCGGGTGATGCTGCCGGGCGCGTACAGCGACGAGCTGTCGTTGCAGGCGCGGCTGGACAAGCTGGAGCGCCGGGCGGCGGCCGGCGGGTTCGCCGCGCCGATGGCGGTGGGGGTGCCGGTGGCGGCGCCCATGGCCGCGCCCGTTCCGGCGCCGGCGCCGGTGGCGGAGGCCGCCCCGGTGCAGGCCGCGCCGGTCGCGACGGCCCCTGCGACGGCTCCTGTACCGATTGCGCCAGTCGCACCGGCAGCACCGGCAGCCCCCGCGGCGCCCGCCGGGCCCGCGCCGGGTGCCTGGCCGATCCCGCGCAGCTTCCCGCCGGCGGGCGGGGCCCCGGCCGCGGCCCCCGCGCCGCAGCCGCCGGCCCAGGCCGCCGAGGCCGTCGAGGCCCCGGTGTCCGCCCCCGCCCCCGCGGCGCCCGCGCCCGCCCCGGCCGGGCAGCCCGCCGAGCCGGCGTCGGCCGCCGCGCAACAGGGCGCGGCGCAGGTCCGGCAGCTGTGGCCGCAGATTCTGGAGGCGGTGAAGAACCGCCGCCGCTTCACCTGGATCCTGCTCAGCCAGAACGGCCAGGTGGCCGGGTTCGACGGCAGCGTGCTCCAGGTGTCCTTCATCAACGCGGGCGCCCGGGACAGCTTCGTCGGCAGCAACAGCGACGACGTGCTGCGCCAGGCGCTGACCGACGCGCTGGGTGTGGACTGGCGGATCGAGTGCATCGTCGACCCGTCCGGGGGCGGTTCCCTCGGTGGCGGTACGGCCATCGGTGGCGGTGGCCTGGGCGGTGCCGCCCCGAGCGGTGGCGGCTGGGGGGCCCCGGCCCGTCCGGCGGCCGCCGCGCCGCCGGTGCCGGCTCCGGCTCCGGTGCCCGCGCCGGTCCGGTCGCAGCCGTCCCCGCAGGTGCAGGCCGCCCCGGCGCCCGCGCCGGTCCAGGCCCCGCCGCCGGTGGCCGCGCCGCCGGCCCGTCCGGTGCGCGCGGTGGCGCCGGAGGACGACATCCCGGAGGAGGACGACCCGGACCTCAACGAGGAGGCGTTCTCCGGTCAGGAGCTGATCATCCGGGAGCTGGGCGCGACGGTTCTGGAGGAGATCCACCACCGCGGCAACTGAGCGACGGCCCGCCCCGGCAGCACGTAGGCTCGGCCGTGACGACGCGAGCGGGACTGCAAGCGGACGTGACCGCAGGCAGGACGGCGACGCAGGACAGCAAGCACGAAGCGAGGAGTGAGCCGTGTTCCCCGGTGGTGGCCAGCCCAACATGCAGCAGCTGCTGAAGCAGGCGCAGAAGATGCAGCAGGATCTCGCGCAGGCGCAGCAGGAGCTGGCGGAGACGAAGGTGAGCGGTTCGGCGGGCGGTGGCCTGGTCGAGGCCACGGTGACCGGTGCCGGTGAGCTGGTGGCGCTGACCATCGCCCCGGCGGCCGTCGACCCGGAGGACACCGAGACCCTGGCCGACCTGGTCCTGGCGGCCGTGCGGGACGCCAACCAGTCGGCGCAGAAGATGCAGGCCGAGCGCATGGGCCCGCTGACCCAGGGCCTGGGTGGGGGCATCCCCGGTCTGCCGTTCTGACCTGGGGGAGCTCCCGGACGGGGGCTCCGACCAGGCAGGTCTGAGGTCCTGAAGTTCTGAAGTTCAGACAACGGACCCATGTGATTTATGTGGGAGTCGGGCGTCGGGCGGTGTGTCCGGCGCCCGATTCGTTGGATGATGGCACCGGAGCACCACCGACCATCCGAGGGAAGGCGCGACGTTGTACGAGGGCGTGGTTCAGGACCTGATCGACGAACTGGGCAGGCTGCCCGGCGTCGGGCCCAAGAGCGCCCAGCGGATCGCCTTCCACATCCTGCAGTCCGACCCGACCGACGTGCGCCGCCTCGCGCACGCGCTGCTGGAGGTCAAGGACAAGGTCCGGTTCTGCGCGGTCTGCGGCAACGTCGCGGAGGCCGAACGGTGCCGGGTCTGCCTGGACCCGCGCCGCGACCTCGGAGTCATCTGCGTGGTCGAGGAGTCCAAGGACGTCGTCGCCATCGAGCGCACCCGCGAGTTCCGCGGCCGCTACCACGTGCTGGGCGGCGCGATCAGCCCCATCGAGGGCGTCGGCCCGGACGACCTGCGGATCCGCGAGCTGCTGGCGCGCCTCGCGGACGGCACGGTCACCGAGCTGATCCTGGCCACCGACCCCAACCTGGAGGGGGAGGCGACCGCCACCTATCTGGCCCGGCTCTGCAAGCCGATGGGCCTGAAGGTGACCCGGCTGGCGAGCGGCCTGCCCGTCGGCGGGGATCTGGAGTACGCGGACGAGGTCACCCTCGGTCGCGCCTTCGAAGGGAGACGACTTCTCGATGTCTGACCGGACGCTCGACCAGCAGCCCCACACGCCCCACCAGCCGTCCCACGGGCAGGCCCACCAGCCGGCCCCCGGACAGCCGCACGGGGAGCCGCAGAGCCACACCCCGCACATCCACGCGCACGGTTCGGAGCCGGACGACTTCGCCGTGCAGATCGCCGACTCGGTGGAGAGCTTCGTGCTCGCCGTCACCGAGGTCGCCAAGGGCGACGAGCCGGGCAGCGCGGTCTCGCTGCTGCTCCTGGAGGTCTCGCAGGTGCTGCTGGCCGGTGGCCGGCTGGGCGCCATCGAGGACGTCGTCCCGGAGGACCGCTTCGAGCCCGACGCGGGGCCGGAGCCGGACGGCGAGCAGCTGCGCGAGCGACTGGCCGAGCTGCTCGCGCCGATCGACGTCTACCACGAGGTCTTCGACCCGTACGGCCCGCCGGAGAAGCCGAACGCCTTCCGGATCTCGGACGACCTGGCCGGCGTGGTCGGCGAGCTGCAGCACGGGCTGACCCACTACCGCGAGGGCCGGGTCAGCGAGGCGCTGTGGTGGTGGCAGTTCTCGTACCTCTCCAACTGGGGCACGACCTGCACGGCGGTGCTGCGGGCGCTGCAGTCGCTGATCGCGCACGTCCGGCTGGACAGTCCGATCGGCGCGGTGCCGGACGGCGCCGACACCGACGACGACGGGCTCACCGACGAGCAGCTGGAGCAGCAGGCCGGCGACCTGATGGCGGCGGAGCTGGGCCTCGGGCGGTAGCGCCGCCCTCCGCTGCCCGTGCCATTCCGGCACGTCCGCGCGATTCCGGCACGCCCGAACGTCGCCCCCGGCGCGCGCCGGTTTTCGGTGCGCCCCCCGGCGGTCGTCGGCCCGGCATCTGCCGGGCATCGGCCGGTCGTCGGCTGATTGTGACGAATGCCTCAGCATTCCGCGCGGAAAAGAAATCCCGCCGGATCACCGTCCGTTGATCCGCCGATTCTTCGGGGCGGTGGCGAATTGCCCGCAGACCTGCCGGTGGTGCCGCCCGTTTCGCCGACCACCTGCTGAAACGGGCGTCTCATCATATGGAAAGCGCCGGTTGTGGCACCCCTGCTCGGTAGACTGGCGCCGACCGCACAGCCCCTTTTCCCCGGGGGTGCGGGGGCCTGGTGCCCCCGGAAGACGACACAAGTCGAGGAGCGCACGTGGGCCTTGTCGTGCAGAAGTACGGCGGCTCATCCGTTGCGGATGCCGAAGGCATCAAGCGCGTTGCCCGCCGAATCGTTGATGCCAAGAAGGCCGGCCATGAGGTCGTCGTCGTGGTGTCCGCAATGGGCGACACGACGGACGAGCTCATCGAACTCGCGGAGCAGGTGTCACCGCTTCCTGCCGGCCGTGAGTTCGACATGCTGCTGACCGCTGGAGAGCGCATCTCCATGGCGCTGCTGGCCATGGCGATCAAATCGCTGGGGCACGAGGCGCAGTCCTTCACGGGCAGCCAGGCCGGCGTCATCACCGACTCCGTCCACAACAAGGCGCGCATCATCGACGTGACGCCTGGTCGCATCCGCACCGCCCTGGACGAGGGCAACATCGCGATCGTGGCCGGCTTCCAGGGCGTGTCGCAGACCAGCAAGGACATCACCACGCTGGGCCGCGGCGGCTCGGACACCACCGCCGTCGCCCTCGCCGCCGCGCTCAAGGCCGAGGTCTGCGAGATCTACACCGACGTGGACGGCGTGTTCACCGCCGACCCGCGCGTGGTGGCGAAGGCCCGCAAGATCGACTGGATCGCGTACGAGGACATGCTGGAGCTGGCGTCGTCCGGCTCCAAGGTGCTGCTCGACCGCTGCGTGGAGTACGCCCGGCGCTACAACATCCCGATTCACGTACGCTCGTCCTTCTCGGGTCTTCCCGGGACGATCGTCAGCAACGAGAACCCGCACAAGCCCGAAGGGGGCGAGATGGAGCAGGCCATCATCTCCGGAGTCGCCCACGACACGTCCGAGGCCAAGGTCACGGTCGTCGGCGTGCCCGACAAGCCGGGCGAGGCGGCCCGCATCTTCCGCGCCATCGCGGACGCCGAGGTCAACATCGACATGGTGGTGCAGAACGTCTCCGCCGCGTCGACCGGGCTGACCGACATCTCCTTCACCCTGCCCAAGGCGGAGGGCCAGAAGGCCATCGACGCGCTCGGCCGGGTCAAGGAGGGCATCGGCTACGAGTCGCTGCGCTACGACGACGCGATCGGCAAGATCTCCCTGGTCGGCGCGGGCATGCGCTCCAACCCGGGTGTCACGGCGGCCTTCTTCGAGGCGCTGTCCGCCGCGGGCGTCAACATCGAGCTGATCTCCACCTCGGAGATCCGCATCTCGGTCGTCACCCGCGCCGAGGACGTGCCGGAGGCCGTCCGCGCCGTGCACAGCGCCTTCGGACTGGACAGCGAGACGGACGAGGCCGTCGTCTACGGAGGCACCGGGCGATGACCCGGCGGCCGAACCTCGCCGTCGTCGGCGCCACCGGCGCGGTCGGCGAGGTGCTGCTCGGCCTGCTCTCCCTGCGCCAGGACGTCTGGGGCGAGATCCGACTCGTCGCCTCCCCGCGTTCGGCCGGCCGCAAGCCGGTCGTGCGCGGGGTGCCGGTCGAGGTCGTCCCGCTGGCCGAGGAGGCCTTCGAGGGGATCGACGTCGCCGTGTTCGCCGTCCCCGACGAGGTCTCCGCCCAGTGGGCGCCGATCGCGGCCGCCAAGGGCGTCGTGGTGGTCGACGACTCCGCCGCCTTCCGCACCGCCGAGGACGTGCCGCTGGTCGTCCCCGAGGTCAACGCGGCCGCGCTGCGGCTGCGCGCCCGCGGCATCGTCGCCAGCCCCGCCAGCACCACCCTCGCGATGATCGCGGCCGTCGGCGCCCTGCACGCCGAGTACGGGCTCGTTCAACTCGTCGTCGCCTCCTACCAGGCCGCCTCCGGCGAGGGCCGGATCGGCGAGGCGGCGCTGCGCGAGCAGACCGCCCTGGTGGCCGGCACCGAGGTCGGCCGACAGGCCGGCGACCTGCGCGCGGTGATCGCCGACCACGGGCCGTTCGCCGCCCCGCTCGCGCTCAACGCGGTGCCCTGGACCGGCTCCCTGGTGGACGGCGGCTGGTCCTCCGAGGAGGTCGGCATCCGTGCCGAGGCCCGCAAGATCCTCGGCCTGCCCGCCCTCAAGGTCTCCGCGACCTGCGTCCGCATCCCGGTCGTCCGCACCCACGCGCTGGCCGTGCACGCGCTCTTCGAACGCGAGGTCACCCAGGAGCACGCGCAGCAGATCCTCCGCGACGCCCCCGGGGTCGTGCTGTACGACGATCCGGCGGCCGGCGAGTTCCCCACGCCGAACGACGTGGTCGGGACGGACCCGGTCTGGGTCGGACGGGTGCGCCGGGCCCTCGACGAGCCGGCCGCGCTCGACCTCTTCCTCTGCGGCGACAACCTGCGCAAGGGTGCGGCGCTCAACCTGCTGCAGATCGCGGAGCTGGTGGCGGGTGAGCTGACGGTGACGCAGGAAGGCGCGCCGGGAGCGGCGTAGGAGAAGGCGCGGGAAGAGGCCTGGCAGGAAGCCCGGGAGAGACGCGGGAAGAGGCCTGGGAGAGGGCGCAGGAAGAGGCCTGGTAGGAGGCCTGGGAGATGGCCCGGGAAGGCCTGGAGCCGCCCGCTCCCGGGCCCGCGCGGCCCCCGATCCGGGGAGGACGTGTCCGCTCCTCGACACAATCTGTCCGGAATCCCGATGGAATCCCCTGGAGGCCTCTTCCGCCGATGCGGAAGAATGGCCCCCGGGCTGGGCAACCATGACAGGGGATCGAGTGTCCAACGGGCGTGGCGAACGTGATGGTGGGAGCAGGGGCGGGCATCCCGGCGAGAGCCGTGGTGGCCTTCCCCTCGCGCGCCCCGTGGCCGGCGAGTAGGCCGGAAGACGACCAGATGACCGCGGTCGCACCCGGTGCGGCGGGCTCCGGTGCCGGTACCGACGCGGGTACCAGCGAGGACCTGCTCACCGAGACCTACCAGGCCCACTACGGCTCCCTGCTGCGGCTCGCCGCGCTGCTCCTGGACGACCTCTCGACCTGCGAGGACGTCGTCCAGGAGGCGTTCATCCGGGTGCACGCCGCCCGGCGCCGGGTCCGCGAGCCCGAGAAGACCCTGGCCTACCTGCGGCAGACCGTCGTCAACCTGTCCCGCTCGACCCTGCGCCGACGGATCCTCGGCCTGCGCCTGCTGCCCAAGCCCATGCCTGACATGGCCAGTGCAGAAGAAGGCGCTTACGATGCGCTGGAGCGCGACCAGTTGAAGGCCGCGCTGCGTGGTCTGCAACGCCGTCAGCGGGAGGTTCTGGTGCTGCGTTACTTCGTGGACATGACGGAGGCGCAGGTCGCCGAGACCCTCGGCATCTCGCTCGGATCGGTGAAGGCCTACGGCTCGCGCGGACTCGCCGCCCTGCGCACCCAGATGGAGGCCGGGCATGGCTGACGGCGCCGGGCGGTGGCCCTCGGACGGTGAGGGCGACGGGCTCTCCGCCGAGGAACGAAGCGTCCGCGACCTGATGCGCGGCGCCGTCGCCGGCATCCAGCCCGAACCCGGCGGCCTGCCGCGGATCCGGTACGCCGTACCCCGCCGCCGGGCCGCCCGGCGCGGAGCCTGGACCGGCGCCGTCGCCCTCGCCCTCGCCGTCGCCGTCGCCCTGCCCGCCCTGCACGACGGTGAGCACCTGGGCCTGTCCGGCGGCCCCGGCTCGGCCGACGCCAGCAGCCCGGCCCCCGTCGCACCGACCGGCACCAGGACCGGCGGCGCCCCCGGCACCGGCACGTCCTCGCGGCCCGGCCCCAGCGGCACCGGCGACACCGCGTCACCCTCCGGCACCCCCACCGCCTCACCCAGCCCCGGCGCCAGCACCACCCGCGCCGATGGCACCACCGCCCCGGCCGCCCCCGCCGCCAGTACCGGCGACAGCCCGATCACCCCGCTCTGCACCCGGGCGGACCTCGGCCAGGGCGGCGCACAGGTCGGCCCGGCCGACGCCGACGGCCGGATCCACGGCTCGTTCACCGTGTACAACGTCTCCGGCCGCAGCTGCCGGCTCGGCGGCCCCGGCGCCGTCGCCGTCACGGCGGTGAGCGGGATCGACCGCAGCCGCGTGCGCACCGCCGACCACGCCGCCGGCGACCCGGCCGGCGACCTGCCCGCGATGGACGCGGAGCCCCCCGTCCTCGCCCCGCAGGCCGGCTACCGGGTGTCGTTCGACTGGATCCCCGACCGGACCTGCCCTACCTCCGGCGGCAGCACCGCCACCACCGGCCCCACCAGCCAGGGCGGCGCCAACCAGGCCGCCGGGGCCTCCCAGGCACCCGCCGCCGCCACCGGTGCCGCCCCGGCGGCCTCGGACGCCTCGGCGGTCCCCAGCACCAACCCCCAGGCCAGCTCGTCCCCCAGCGCCGGGCCCACCAACGCCCCCAGCCCCACCGCCACCCCGACCGGCAACCCCACCACCGCGCCGGCCACCGCCACCATCGCCCACACCCCCGCCCCCGGCAGCCCTGCCGTTGCCACCGCCACCTTCCCCGTGGCCTGCGCCGGCACCCTGTACCGCGGCGGCGTCCAGGCGGTGGGCGCACCGGCGTCGCAGCCGTCGGACACGCCCCCGGCGGGCTGACGGGTTTCGCGGTCCGGCGGCGGTCAGGGGGCGGTCCGGCGGCGGGCGGTCAGGGGAGGCGGTCGGGGCCGGGCGGGCAGGGTCGGACGGGCGACCAGCCGGTCCGGAGCGGCCGATGGCGGACCCCTGCGGCCGGGACGGGTGTGAGGAGTGGTTACCGTGGGGGTGTGTACCGGTTCCTCCTGACTCCGCGCTGGCTCGGCGGCACCGCGCTGGCCGTCGCGGCCGTGGCGGTGTGCGTCTGGCTGGGCTCCTGGCAGCTCGGCCGGTTCGAGGACCGGTTCTCGTCGCACCAGGAGACCAAGCAGACCGTCACCGCTTCGAGTGATGTGCGGCCGATCGACGACCTGCTCAACCAGGCCACCCCGCAGGTGACCACCGAGACCGTCGGCAAGCCCGTCACCGTGACCGGCAGCTACGACGCGGAGCATCAGCTCCTCGTCCCGAACCGGATGGTCGACGGCAAGCAGGGCTACTACGTGCTCACCCCGCTGCGCACCGCCGACGGCCGGTTCGCCGCCGTGGTCCGCGGCTGGGCGCCCGGTGCGCCCGCCGAGGGCGCGTCCGCGGCCGCGCCGCCGCCTCCCGGCCAGGTGACCGTCACCGGGCGGTTGCAGGCCGGTGAGTCCAGTGGCAGCAACGGCGCCGTGGCGGGCGGTCTGCCGGCCGGTCAGCTCGGCACGGTCAACCGGGCGGCGCTGCTCAACGCGCTCGCGTACGACGGCTGGTACGACGGCTGGGTCGCCGCCGACGCGGTGCCGGCCGGGCTGACCCCGGTGCCGACGGTCCAGCCGCAGGGCGGCGACGGGCTCACCCTGCGGGCGTTCCAGAACCTCGGCTACACCCTGGAGTGGTTCGTCTTCGGGGGCTTCGTCATCTTCATGTGGTTCCGCCTGGTGCGCCGCGAGGGGGAGGCGGAGCAGGACCGGGCCCTCGGACTGGACCCGGTCCTGGACTGACCTCCGCGGTTCGGCGCCCCTGCTCGGCCGGCCCGCCCCCGCTCGGCTGGCCCCTGCTCGGCCAGCCCCTGCTCGGCCGGCCCGCCTCAGCGGGTTGGCTTGCCGGGGACGGAGGGAGCGGACGGCAGGGCCGGGACGACCGGTGCGGTCGTCGGCTTACCGGGCGCCGTCGGGGAGGACGGCACCGGCGTCGGCGACTCGGTGAACGCCGGCTCGTCGTGGCACCGGCCGTGGCCGCCGCTCACGTCGTCGTTCGAGTCGTAGCGGTCGATGTGGTGGTGCACGGTGCGCCCGGTCTTCGTCCCCTTGGAGCCGGAGCCCTTCGAGCCGGACGAGCCCTTCGACCCGCTGGATCCCCTGGCGAGCTGGACCGCGTCCTCGCCCGCCGCAGGCGCGTACGCCGCCCGGGCGACGGCGGGCCCCGGCCCCGGCGCGTTCGGCCCCGCTGCGCTCGCGCGGGTCGCGGTGGCGGTTGGTGCGGCCGGTGCGGTTGGCGCGGCCGTGGTCGGCGTGGGGCCGGCCGGGGGCGGGCAGGCGGCCTCGGCGCCGTGCCCGCCCGAGCAGCCGGTGAGCACCAGGGCCCCGGCCACCGCCACCCCCGCGAGCGTCAGCAGACGCCTCACACCGTCTCCCCGTTGCCGGCCTCGGTCCCGGTCTCGGTTACGGCCACGGCCTCGGCCTCCGACGCCGCGGCGAGGTGCCGCCGGACGAAGTCGATCTCCAGCCGCAGCTGCTTGATCCGCTCCTCCACCACCAGCGACCCGTGCCCGGCGTCGTACCGGTAGACCTCGTGCGGCTTGCCCAGCTGCTCCAGCCGCCCGACGTAGTTCTCGATCTGCCGGATCGGGCAGCGCGGGTCGTTGACCCCGGCGCTGATGTAGACCGGCACCCGCACCTGCTCGACGTAGCTGAGCGGCGAGGAGGCGGTGAAGCGCTCCGGGACCTCCTCCGGGGTGCCCCCGAAGAGGGTGCGGTCCAGCGACTTGAGCGCTTCCATCTCGTCGGCGTACGCGGCGTGGTAGTCCGCGACGGGCACGGCGGCGACGCCCAGCGTCCAGCTGTCCGGCTGGACGCCGATGCCCAGCAGGGTCAGGTAGCCGCCCCAGCTGCCGCCGGTGAGCACCAGCCGGCGCGGGTCGGCGAGGCCGCTGGCGACCGCCCACTCCCGGACGGCCGCGATGTCCTCCAGCTCGATCAGGCCGACCCGCTCGTGCAGGGCGTCGGTCCAGGCCTGGCCGTAGCCGGTGGAGCCGCGGTAGTTGACCCGGACCACCGCGAAGCCGTGGTCCAGCCAGGCGGCCGGGCCGGCGGCGAAGGAGTCGCTGTCGTGGTGGGTGGGGCCGCCGTGGATCTCGAACACGGTCGGGAAGGGCCCCTCGCCCGCCCCGGCCGGACGCTGCACCAGGGCGTGCACCCGCCCGCCGGGCCCGTCCACCCAGATGTCCTCGACCGGGACGGAGCCGGGCGGCACCGCGCCGGGCGCCCGCAGCACGACCGTCCCGGCGGTGGAGCGGACGGCGGAGGGCTCGGCGGCGGAGGACCACAGGTACTCGACGGTGCCGTCCGGGCGGGCGGTGGCGCCGCCGACGGTGCCGCGCGGGATGTCCAGCCGGGTCAGCCGACCGTCGGCGAGCGTGTACGAGAACAGTTCGCTGCGCGCCTCGTACTCGTGCTCGACGAGCAGCGCCTCGGCGCCGGGGCACCACTGCGCGGAGACGTCGCCGGGCAGCTCGCGCCCCTGCTCGTCGCGCAGCGGCAGTGCGGTCTCGGCGCCGGTGGCGACGTCCCAGATCATCGGCTCCCAGCGGCCGGTGCGCTGGTGGGCCACCAACAGCCGGGTGTCGCCGTCGACCGGGGCGAAGCCGAGGCAGGCGACGCCGCGCGGCTCGTCCCGACCGGTCACCTCGTCGAGTTCGGCGACGGTTTCGACGGGTTCGGCGGGCTCGCCCGTCGTGCCGCTCGTGCCACTCGTGCCGTCCGAGAGGCGGACGATCCGGATCGCGGAGTGCATCGCGTCGCCGTGCTCGGTGTGGTCGATGGCGAGCAGCGTGCCGTCGTAGCTGAGGTCGCCGACGCCGCCGTACTCCGCGTGCCGGTAGATCTCGACGGCCTCGGCCGCTCCGGGGCGGCGCAGGTGCAGGGTGGTGCCGTCCTCGTCGGTGGAACGTCCGACGACCACCGTGCCGTCGCGGCCGAGCGCCAGGCCGGCCGAGTAGGAGGGGGCGAGGCCGGGCACGGCCTCCTCGTCGGGGGTGCCGGCGCTGCGGTCCGCGGGCCCGCCGGCGAAGGGCTGGCGGCGCCAGACGCCGAACTCGTCCCCGTCGTGGTCGTCGAACCACCACACCCAGGCGCCGTCGGGGGACAGCTCGGCGTCGGTGGTGCCGTTCGGCCGGTCGGTGACCTGCCGGTGGGTGCCGGTGACCCGGTCCCAGGCGTAGACCTCGTAGGTGCCGGTCGCGTTGGACACGTACAGCGCCCGGTCGGGGGCGTCCTCGGCCCAGTCGGGGAGTGACACCCGTGCTGCCCTGAACCGCTGCTCCCACGCCGGTACGGCGCTCTTCTCCTCGCTCATCCGACCATCCAACCCGATCGGGGGGACAGAACGGAACGGGCGGGCGACGGAACGGGGCGGGGGGGGGGGCGGCGTCCCCCCCCCCCCCCCCCCCCCCCCCCCCCCCCCCCCCCCCCCCTCCCGGCCCCCCCCCCCCCCCCGGGCCCGGTCACGTACTCAGGACGAGCCTTCACCACGGATCAGCCGCAGCGCCGGCCCTGCACGCCCGGCCACCCGCCCGGCCCTCGGCCGCTGGGCTTCCCGCTGGGCTTCCCGCTCGGCCTCCTGTTCGGCCACCAGGTCCGCCGACACGCGGGCGCCCAACGCCCGCAGCTCTGCCTTGCGCTCCTCGTCGGCCTCCTCGTCGCCCGGGTAGGCGGCCACGTACTTGACGCCGTGCTCGTCCTTCCAGGCGTAGCTGCGGTACTGCGTCGTCACCTCGTCCGCCACAGGGAACCTCCGTTCCTCGTCTTCGGGGTGACCCACCGTAGGCGACCGACCTGCACCGGGAAAGGGGCCGTGGCGCCCGCACCGCACGCCCCGTCACGCGGCTGACGGGCCGCTTGCCGCCCTCGGACCTCGCGCCACGCCCCCCTCACGGGCCGTCCGTCACCGACGGCCGTTCCCCCGATCGAGGGAAGCGGCGCCCGTCCGTGCGCTCACTCCGGGCCGAACCAAGACACTGAGGCCATGAGGATCTGGAACGGACCCGTCCTGGGCGTGGTGGCACTGGCCGCCGCCGCCATGCCGAGCCTGCTCGCCACGGTGCCGGCACAGGCACAGGCCACCGGTCCGGCGGTGGCCGCCCACTCCGCCGAGCGCACGTCCCGGCGCGACGTCTACGTGCCGCGCGTTCTCTCCCCTCGTGCGGGGGCGGTCTGGCGGGTCGGCGAGCGGGTCGAAGTCACCTGGGACGTCTCGGATCCGCCGGCGCAGATCACCAACCGCACGGGGTCCATCGCCTTGCGCGCGGGCGGCGTCACCCTCCTCGACCGGGTCCTCGCCCGTGACTTCGACATCCTGCTGGGACGGATGGAGGTGACCGTGCCGGACGTCCCCCCTGGAGACGACTACCGGGTCGTCCTGTCCGGTGATTCCGGCAACTGGTCCGAGCCCTTCACGATCACGTCGGACGGACGGGCCGCCCCGCCGCCGGGTGCGCCGGCTACTCGTCGTCGGTGAAACTGACCGAGCCGATGCCGCTCTGGGTGCTCGAACCACCCGACCTGATGGTCTTGATCTCGTCCCGGCAGCCGGCGCCGAGGTAGACGGTCGCCTCCGCGTCGGTGTCGTTGTACAGCTCGGTGACGCGGCGGCCGAGGTCGTAGCACCGGTCGCCCTCGGGGTTCTCCAGCGTGTGCTCCTGGTTGTTGCTGATGTAGGTGAAAGTCCCCTCCGCGGCTTGGGCGTTGGCCGGGACTGCGATGCACAGAACCGCAGCGGCACCGACGGTGACCAGCGTCCTTCCGAGGCTCTTCACGGACTCGTCTCCTTTGAACGGCGGGCTTCCTCAGCGCTGCCAGTGTGGCCGTTCGGACACGCGAGGACGCGGGACGTCACTCGAATGGCCCTTCGACGGCGTTTCCCCGTCCCCGAAGAGCGGTGTTGGGCGATAGGAGGGTTCGCCCCCGATCCACCGGCCAACTTCTTTGTGCCATCTGCCAGTACGGCGGCCCGGCGGGGCGGAGGAGACTTTCCGCCACGGCCGCGACCCGGCGGGCGGCACACAGGAGGGGCGGCACGTGGGCGTGCAGCAGTACGACGGGATCGGCGAGGCGTTCGAGGGGTTCAAGTCCCTGCCGTTGATCCGCTACGGGGAGGTGCCGAGCTTCCTGGGCCTGGTCGGGGACGTGGACGGCCGGTCGGTCCTCGACCTGGCGTGCGGCACCGGCTTCTACAGCAGGGAGTTCAAGCGGCGCGGCGCCACGGACGTCCTCGGCGTCGACATCTCCGCCGAGATGGTCACCGCCGCGCGCAGGATCGAGCAGCGCGACCCGCTGGGTGTGCGCTACGAGGTCGGCGACGTGGCCGAACTGCGGCCCCTCGACCGGCGCTTCGACATCGCGCTGGGAGTGCAGTGCCTCAACTACGCCGAGGACGTCGCGGCGATGGAGCGGATGTGCCGCAACATCCACCGGGGCCTGGTGCCGGGCGGGGAGTTCTTCGTGCTCACCCAGAAGCCCGACTACCGGTTCGACTGCCCGTCCCTGGACACGTACGGGTTCCGCTGCGAACCGACCGGCGAGGAGAGCGAGACGGGGCCGCGGGTGCGGATCACGGCCCTCCTCGACCCGCAGCCGATCAGCATCGTGGGCGCGGCCCCGCGCCGCGAGGTCTACGAGCAGTGCCTGCGGGCGGCCGGGTTCAGCGAGGCCGAGTGGGTCCCGCTACAGGTGTCCGAGGCCGGCCTACGCGAGTTCGGCGAGGACTTCTGGGCCGACCTCCTCGCCAACCCGCCGCTGGAACTGCTGCGCTGCCGCGCCTGAGCGGCCGGGAGCGGCCGGCCCGGTCGGGTGTCAGAGATCCGGTCGGGTGTCAGAGATCCGGCCACCTCCTCCACCGGCCCGTCAGGGCGACGTCGGTCTCCTTGAACGCGGCCTTCCACGCACCGCCCTCGCGCACCATCGCGTAGCGGGCCTCGCCGCCGATCAACCCTTCCGGCACGTACACCCAGCACCTGCCCGGCGTCTCCTGTTCGACGCGCAGGATCGGCGCCTCGAACTCCGGCGGCGTGCCGAAGCACAGCAGGTCGTAGCGCGACTGGTGCCGGGCCAGCGCCCTGGCCGCCAGGTGCCTGGCGAACACCGCCTTCACCGCCGCCAGTTGCTCGTCGCCCGTGGTGTCGTGCCGGCAGGAGGCCATCCACTCCTCCCACCGGCGCATCGCGTCGAAGAAGTCCTGCGCCGCCGCTCGGGCGCCTGCCGCACCTTGACCGCTCTGGCCGCCTCGGCCGCCTCGGCCGCCCGGTCGGTCGTCCGCTGGCATCGCTGCGTCTCAGCTCCAGTCGAAGGTCAACAGGGCGAGGCGGTCGACGGGTTCGAAGAACAGCATGATCCAGTCGGCGCCGCTGCCGCGGTAGTGCCAGCCGGGCACCGCCGCCACGAACTCGAAGCGGCGGCCGGACGGGCCGACGGGCCAGGTGCGGTCGCCGTCGTAGTCGAGCGGGAACAGGTCGGTCTCGATCCAGTTGCCGGCGGAGTCGGCGTAGCCGCCGAGCTGGTCCAGGAGGGCCATCTCGCCGGTGCAGCCGGGGTGCGGCAGGCCGTCGTCGCCGAGCAGGACGAGCCTGCCCTCGCGGCGGAAGCTGTCGCGGTGCGCCCGGTAGCTGCGCTCCTGGCGTTCGCAGTGCTCGGCGAGGCCGGCGTGGAACCCCGGCCAGGGGTCGGGGACTTCGTCCGGGCCCGCCGCCCGGGCGAAGTAGCGCAGGTCGCCGGCCAGGCGGAAGCGGTCGCCCTCCAGCGTGAAGCCGAGCCAGTTGGGGGCCTGGAGCCCCGTGTGGAAGGCCGAGGTGTGGTCACCGATGAGGCCCTCCGACGGCTCCAGCGGGCTCAGCAGGTGGATCCACCCCTGCCAGGCGGGGTTGACCCGGGCCAGGTCGATCGAGACCAGCGGGTGCAGGTGCCGGGCCAGCTCGGCCTGGTCGGCGACGAAGACGTCCGCCGGGTCGGGGTAGATCCGCAGGCCCTCCCCGGCCGTCATGACGTCCTCGCGCACGGCGGTGTCCTCCACGGGCATCCGGGCCTCCTTCGGTGACCACGCGTCGGCGGTCGGTCGGCTGACGATCAGCCCCTTCCTACCAGGAGGCTCCGACAATCAGCCCCGGGGCCCGGGCCCGCCGACCGACTGTCGGTGACGGGTGCTACGTTCCGGTCCTCGTCACAACGGAGGGGAGTTCCCGATGCGGCAGCTGTGGGCGCGGATCGAGGCCGTGCTCGGGCGGATCGCCCCGAGGTTGGCGGCCGCGATGCCGCCCGGCGCCACCGACGAGCAGATCCGGGCGGCGGAGGCCGCGATGGGGGTGGAACTCCCGCCGGACGTCCGGGACTCCTACCGCTGCCACGACGGCCTGCCGGGGGTCCTGATCGGTCTGCACACCGAGCTCCACTCGCTCGACGCGATGGTGGACGACTGGCGCGAGCGGTCCGCCGACGCCGGGGATCCGCCCTGGGACGAGCGGGAGGAGGACAGCGTGATCCGCCGGGACGTCGCCTGGTCCGCCGGGTGGATCCCCTTCATCGGCATCGGCAACGGCGACGTGATCTGCATCGACCTGGACCCGCCCGCCCCGCAGCGCCGCGGCCAGATCATCGACTGGTCGCACGAGGGCTGGCGGGCCGGCTACGAGGCCGCCGGCCTGCGGGAGTTCCTGGAGGCCTTCGCCGCCGACCTGGAGGCCGACCGCTACCAGGTCGACGAGACAGGCGGCGCGTGGAGCAACGGCGGCCTGCCGCTGGTGATGCTGAAGGACTGAGGGCGCAGCCCCGTCAGAGCGCCCCGCTCCCCCGGCGCGCCGGATCGGGGCTGCACAGCCAGCCGTTGACGGCGAAGCGGCTGTCCTCGGGCCGCCGGGACGGGCACCTCACCGGGCGCACCTCGTGCCAGGCGGTGGGGCGGAAGAACACGATGCTGTCGTGCTCGGGCTCCCAGTCCCGCCAGGTGCGCTTCTCCCACTCGCCCGTCGTCCCGCCGTACAGCGGCAGGGCGGCGTCGAACACGCGCAGTGCGCCGCCGCCGAACGGCCGGGGCGTGCCGTGCAGGTAGTAGACGAAGGTGAGCAGGCGCCGGGGGGAGAACTCGGCGCTGGTGTCCTGGTGCGGCCGGTAGAAGTCGCCGTCGTTGTGCACGTTGAGGGTGTAGTCGGGCTCGGTGTTGCGGCAGGAGACGCCCAGGGTGTGCTCGACCGCCTCCAGCACCTCGTCGATGGCCGCCAGCAGTTCGGGCGCGGCGAACTCCCGGCACGAACGGGAGCGGCGGAAGCCGGGGACCAGCTCCCGGTCCCCGATCAGGGAGGGCTGCAACGCGTCGCCGGCGCGGGCGAGCGCGACGGCGCGTTCCAGCAGGGCGCCGGCCGTCCGCTCGCCCAGGAGCCCGGTGATGCGGCAGACCGTCACCGGGAGCCGCCAGATCGCGTCCGTACTCACCGGCGACGGCCGCTCCGTCACGGTGTGCGGCCCTGTCATGATGTCCGGCTCTGTCCTGGTGTCCGGCTCCGTCACGGTGCCCGGCCCTGTCCTGGTGTCCGGCTCCGTCATGGTGTCCCGCCCTCTCGTCGTCCCGCGGCCCCGGGCGCGCTCACGCCCGGGGCCGCATCGGCCGGTGCCGCACCCGCGCCCCTACCGGCTCCAGTCCACCGGGACCACGTCCTGCTTGAGCCCGCGGTCGCTGCACACGGCACACGGGTTGCCCGGGACGCCGGGGCCCTGGTCGGTGCCGATGGTGATGGCCCCGTGGGCGCCGGCCGGGGCGTGGACGCCGTCGCCGACCATCGCGGCCTCGTAGCCGCCCAGCAGTTCCTGGAGGGTGCCGGGGCCCAGGTTCTCGGGGGCGGTGATCGCCGCGATGCCGTCGTAGTCGGTGTAGGCCGCGCCCAGCGTCCGGCCGCCCACGGTGGCGAACACGATCCGGGCGCCTCGGATGGGCTCCCCGGTCACCGCGTCCGAGGCCATCGCGTGGATGTTCTCCAGCTGCATCTGGGTGACGTTCAGGCTCGCCTGACTGGCCGAGAGCCTGGTCGGCTTGAGGCTGGGGCACTCCGCCCCGCTGCACGGCGGGACCGGCGAGGCGGCCGCGGACGCGGTGACCGCGCTCCCCGCGCCCAGCGAGGCCAAGGCCGCGGCCATCACCGCGACGGTCTTGCGACCAACAGAGCTCATGATCCACTCCCGTGGGAACCGCCCGCGCGTGCTCCGCTCCGACGCCCGAGGGCCACGAGGGCCGGGCGCGTGCGGCACGCGACGGGTGCCGCCCCCCATCGGACGACACGGCCGAGCGTAGCCACCGCCCGGCCGGCCCAACCAGCCGACGACCACGAGTTCGCAAGATCTGATGAACAGTCAACGGCGCGGTGACAACGGCGGTCGGGGCGCACCGGCCGGTGCGCAGCGGGGCCGGCCGCCGCGGGGCGCCGGCCCCTCAGCGGGCCGGGCGCGGCGGGTAGGTGGGCGCCGTCCAGGACGCGTGGGCGTTGAACGTCAGGCCCGCCCGGTCCGAGGGGAGCGTGTGGTCCGGGTCGTTGCGGACGACCTCGATGCGGTGGCTCTCGACGTACAGCGCGGTGAGGTGCAGGCCCGGTGCGGGGGCGCGGACCTCCTGCCGCTCCGGGGTCATGGCGGCGACGAAACGCGTGCTGTCGTAGCCGAGTTCGCGGCTGAGGGAGGCGCCCGCCCTGGCGCCGGAGCCCTCGATCTCGACGCCCGCCTCGAACCCCGCGGACAGGCCGACGGCTTCGCGGCAGGCCTGCGCCTGCGCCTCGTCCACCCCCCACGGGACGGTGGCGCCGACCGTGCCCGGGCCCGGGTCCTCCCGCAGGTCGGTGACCGCGACCCGGGTGTAGAACCGCTTGCGCCGCACCGTGTACGTCGGCGAGTTGCGCAGGATCCACTCCGTGGACGCGCCCCGGTCGAGGACGGCGGTGCACGGGAGGACCACCTCCCGGTCGACGACCGGCTCGGTCCGCTCGGGCACGTCGCCTCCGTCCGTGACGGCCGGGCCCTTCGCCGTCCCCTGCCGGACCTGCCGCATCGGCACGTCCAGCACGTGGACGTCGCCGGGGTCCTCCCCCTCGTAGTCGCCGTCGAAGTAGGAGATCCAGGTCGCGATGCCGGGGGTCAGCAGGCAGCCCGTGCCGCCGGGGATCGTCTCGGGGCGGACGGTCTCGGGGATCTCCAGGCCGCCGCGCCCGCGCCAGGCGCCGACGGCCACGTAGGGGCGTCCGCCGATCTCCTCCTTCACGCAGCGCAGGTCGCCCTGGGCGACGAAGGCCGCGCCGCCGAGGTCGCGCAGGACGTCATGGGGCCCGTGGACCGTGTCCGAGGACCACAGCGCGCTCAGCGCCCGGTACCCGGGAGGGGCCACCGGCACCAGGCCGCGCAGCACCCCGTCGGAGTCGGTGACCTTGCGCCACTGCTTGGGCTCGGCCAGCGCGGCCGAGCCGCCGGTGCTCCCCCTCACCCAGGTCATCGGGGCGTTGTCGGGGATGACGCTGCACAGGGCGTGGTAGCCCTCGGGCGGTCTGGTCTCGCCGGTGCTGAAGACGAAGGTGAGTTCGCCGAACTGCTGTGGTGCCGAGTAGCTCATATCCGCTCCTCCTGTCGGACGGCTCGCGCTTGCCGGGCGGGCGTGCCGGTCCGCGGGCGGCCGTCCGGGGGCCGGCCCGGGCTCAGCGGCCCGCGGTCACCGGGTAGTGGTCGCTGTAGTCGGTGAAGGCCCGGCCGCCCGCCTCCCAGCTCGGCGAGGCGGTCTTCAGGACCTCGCTCGTCCAGGCGTCGCACGGCGGGGCGTGGCCCTTGCGGAGCAGGACGTGGTCCGTGTCCTCGGCGGGGTCGGCCGGGTGGCGGTGCAGGGCGGCGTCGTTGGCGATGGTGTCGAAGGAGTACTTCCAGCCGGTCCGGGGGCCCGCCTCGTGGAGGTTCCCGAAGCCCAGGACGTCCTGGAAGTCGGGCGAGTGGCGGTCGGTGTTGAAGTCCCCGGCGACGATCACCGGCTCGTGCGCCGGGATGCGGCGGTCCGTCAGGAAGACGTCGATGTCGCGCAGCTGGGAGCGGCGCATGATCCTCGCCTGGCCGGTCAGGCAGGCGCCGTCGTCGGACTGCAGGTGGGTGCCCACCACGTGCACGCGCCGGCCGGCGACCTCCAGTACGGCGTAGGCGAAGCCCTTGGCGGCCTCGGCGTCCCAGCCGCAGGCCACGTCGTAGACGTACTGCTCCATCCGCAGGATGGGCCACCTGCTGACGATCGCGACCCCGCCGCGGGCGTGCAGCGGGGAGATCTGCCGGCCGTGCGTGGCGGCCCAGCCCGACTCGTCCACCCCGACCACCGGCGTGCGGTGGCGGTACCCCCGGTCCTCCAGGCCCTGCATCAGTTCCTCGGAGGGGCCGGGGTCGAAGAGTTCCTGGAAGACCAGCACGTCGTGGTCCGCGACGTACGCGGACTCGGCGATCAGCCGCGAGCGCGCCGCGTTGTTCCAGTCGCCCTCGCTCTTCTGCGTCAGCCAGGACAGGAACATCACGTTGTGCGTCAGAACCTTCAAGGCCGTCCTCTCCGAACCGGCGGGCGCGGGGCGCACACACGGCGGAACCGGTCCGGGGCGCCCCGCCCCCCAAGTCAAGGGGGTCGGCCCGCGCCCGCCGGCGTCGACGCGCCGGTGCCCCGGCGGACGCCACGGGGGCGCGGGGAGGCATCACCGGCTCACGGCAGGACGTGAAGGGGCGTACACGGATGGTGCCGCGCCGGGGCCGTGCCCACCGACGGGGCGTACGGCCGCGGGGGGGGGGGGGGGGGGGGGGGGGGGGCGGGGGGGGGGGGGAGAGGGGGGGGGGGGGGGGGGGGGGGGGGGGGGGCGCGGGGGG
>NZ_JBWKER010000008.1:14094-30933 GCF_056435345.1 Kitasatospora sp. NPDC043950 | reverse complement strand
CACCAGAGACGGAGGGAGGGAGGGGGGGGAGAGAACGGGGGTGTAAACGCGGGGGCCGCCGCCCCAATGGGGGGGGGCCCGTGTGGGGGGGGCCGTCCCCCCCCCCCCCCCCCCACGGCGCAGCTGCCGCGAGGTGCGGCCCGGGGCCTGTTACGCGCCGCCGTGGCGGGGGGCGAGCACCCCGCGCAGCGGGACAGCGGCGAGCAGCGCGAGCAGGACGAGCAGGGCGCTCGCCCACAGTGGGCCCAGCGGCCCGGCGCTGGATCCCAGGGTGGGGGCGGCGACCAGCGGTCCGGTGGCGGCGCCGACGTTGAGGGCCGCGGTCGCGTACGAGCCGGCCATGGTGGGGGCGGCGGCCGCCTCGTAGAGGACCCGGGTGATCAGGGTGGTGCCCAGTGCGAACGACAGCGCGCCCTGCACGAACACCAGGGCCAGCAGCGCGGCCGGCTCCTCGGCCAGGACGGCGAGGGCGGGCCAGCCGGCGAGCAGCAGCGGGCCGCCGGCCGCGAGGAGCAGGCGGGGGCGGTGGTCGGCGAGGCGTCCGGCGGTGGTGACGCCGAGCAGGGAGCCGGCGCCGAAGAGCACCAGGGCGACGGGGATCCAGAGCCGGCCCAGTTCCGCGGTGTCGGTGACGACGGGGGCGAGGAAGGTGAAGCCGGCGAAGGTCGCGGCGTTCACCAGGGCGCCGAGCGCCATGACCAGGAGCAGACGGGGGCGGCGCAGTTGGGCGAGTTCGGTGCGCAGCGCCGGTTCGGCGGTGTCATGCGGGGCGGTGTCATGCGGGGCGCTGTCGTGTGGGGCGCTGTCGTGTGGGGCGGGTGCGGCCGGGATGCCGCGCAGGAGGCCGGCGGCGGCGGGCAGGCAGAGGGCGGCGACGGCCCAGAAGGTGGCGCGCCAGCCGAGCAGGGTGCCGAGGGCGGCGCCTGCCGGGACGCCGGCGATGGTGGCGAGCGTGGTGCCGGAGAGCAGGACGGCCAGGGCGCGGCCCTTGCGGTCGGGGGCGACCAGGGTGGCGGCGGTGGTCAGGGCGACGGCGAGGAAGCCTGCGCAGGCGAGGGCGGCGGCGACGCGGGTGGCGCACAGGAGCGGGAGGCTGGTGGTGATGGCGCCCGCGGCGTGGGCGGCGGCGAAGGCGAGGAGGAGGCCGAGGAGGCTGGTGCGGGCGGGCCAGGTGCGGGCGAGGGCGGCCATCAGTGGGGCGCCGAGGGCCATTCCGGCGGCGAAGGCGGGGCCGAGCAGGCCGGCCGCCCCGACGCTCACGCCGAGGTCGGCGGCGAGGTCGGGCAGGAGGCCGGCGAGCATGAACTCGGAGGTGCCCATGGCGAAGACGGCCAGGGCGAGGAGGTACAGCGGGAGGGGCATCGGGCGTGTCGGGGACATCTGAGGGCTCCGGAGTGAGGAGATGCGCGGGAGGTCGGCGTCTCGTCACCGCGGTCAGCGCCCGGGGCCTGAGGGCGTGCCCGTCCGGCTGCGGGGTGCGGCGGGAGGGCGGGGTGCGCGGCTCGGGGGTTCAGGGGGCTGACGGCGCGTGACCGAAAGCCCCCACCCTGGATGCCTCGGGGCTCGACATGGTCTGCAGGCTACCGGAGCGGTGTCCGGTGGGGCACGCGGGTTTCGGGCGTCTCCGGGGCGCGCCCGTGCCGCCCGGCGGGTGTGGCCGGGCGGCTCGGGGTGGTCGGGGGCCGGGGTTACGCGGTGGCGGTCGGGAGCTTGGCGGTCAGCGCGGTCGGGACGTTGACCACGTCGGCGAGGCTGTACTTGCCGGGGCCGAAGTCGGCTGCGGTGAGGGCCTTCTTGCCGCCGCCCGCGACCAGCCAGACGGTGGGGCTGTCGGGCGAGAGCAGCAGGGTGCCGTCGGCGGGGGCGCTCTTGGCGGCGGCCGCGCCCAGCCAGGTGCCGGGGACGCCCATGAGCGGCTGCTTGTCGTAGCCCATGGCGGTGAAGTCGGCGTAGGTCAGGGAGACCGCCAGGCCGCCGGCCATCACGTAGACGGTGGAGTCGGTGCCGGCGGCGTCGGTGAGGACCGTGCCGTTCTTCAGGGGCTTGGCGACGGCGCCCTGCAGCCAGGCCTCGGGCACGCCCATCAGGGTCTTGGTGTTGTAGCCGTCGGCGGTCCACTCGCTGCCGGAGATGTGCAGGGCGGTGCCGTTGACCATGACGTACATCGACGGGTCGGTGCCGGCCTGGCCGTTGACGACGGTGCCGTTCGGGACGGTGGCCTGGGTGGCGGAGGTGAGCCAGGCGCCGGGGACGCCCATGTCGGCGCGGGTGTTGTAGCCGTCGGCGGTCCACTCGGCGCCGGAGATGGGCAGGGCGGCGCCGGCGACGACGACGTAGCGGGCGTTGCCGCCGGCCTGGTCGTGGACGACGAGGCCGGTCGGGAGGGTGTTGGTGAGCGCGTTCTGCAGCCAGGCGGTGGGGACGCCCATGTCGGGGCGGGTGTTGTAGCCGGCCGCCGTCCAGTCCGCGCCGGAGATGGACAGCGCCGCGCCGGCGACGACGACGTAGCGGGAGGAGCCGCCGGCCTGGTCGTGGACGACGGTGCCCTCGGGCGGGGTGGTGGGCAGGGCGTTGAAGCGGGCGTCGTCCACCAGGACGATCTTGCTCAGGTCGTAGCCGTCGGGGGCGACGTCGGAGCCGGCGACCGGCAGGCCCGCGCCGCTGATCAGGATCTTGACCGAGGAGCCGTTGGGCGACTTGACGAGCGTGCCGGTGGGCAGCGACGCCGGGTCGGGGTAGGAGGTGCCGGCCGGGTAGGGGTTGGCGTGGTCGGCGCCCAGGTTGGCCGCCGGGCCGCAGTGCGGCCAGGCGCCCTGGCCCTGCCCGGCGAGGACCTTCTCGGCGATCAGGATCTGCTGCTGCTTGGTCGCCCGGTTGGCGTAGGGGGCGTACTGGCTGCCGCCGTAGGCGAGCCAGGTGCTCTGGGAGAACTGGAGGCCGCCGAAGTAGCCGTTGTTGGTGTTGATGCTCCAGTTGCCGCCGCTCTCGCACTGGGCGACCTTGTCCCAGGTGGACACCGAGGCCGCGGAGGCCTGGCCGCCGAGGGCGAGCGGGGCGGCCAGGGCGAGCAGGACGGTGGCGGCGGCGAGGGCCGGTGTCTTGCGGGCGGCGGCGGTCATGACGGAAGTCCCCCTGGGCAGATGCGGGTTGGCTGGTCGGACGAGCGGGTGCGTGCGGGTGCGGTACGTGTGTGCAGGTGCGGTGCGTGCGGGCGCGGGGCGGCCCGGCCTGCGGTGGCCGGGCCGCCCTGGCGGGGTGGGTGCGTCAGGCGACGGTGGGGAGCTTGGCGGTCAGCGCGGTCGGGACCTTCACCACGTCGGCGGCGTTGTAGGAGCCGGGTGCGGCCGCCTTCTTGCTGCCGCCGTTGACGACCTGCCAGACGGTGGGGCCGTCGGAGGACTGGAGCAGGGTGCCGTCGGCGGGGGCGCTCTTGGCGGCGGCCGCGCCCAGCCAGGTGCCGGGGACGCCGCGCAGCGGCAGCTTGTCGTAGCCGTAGCCGGTGAAGTCGGCGTAGGTGAGCGGGACGGCCAGGCCGCCGGCCATCACGTAGACGGTGGAGTCGGTGCCGGCGGCGTCGGTGATCAGGGTGCCGTTGGCGAGCGGGCGGGCGACCTCGGCGGCCTCCCATTCCTCCGGGACGCCCAGGACCGGCTGGTTGGCGTAGACGGTGGTGAACTCGGCGCTGGTCATCGGCAGTGCGGAGTTGTTGGCCATCACGTAGATCGACGGGTCGATGCCGGCCTGGCCCTTGATCAGGGTGCCGTCCGGGACGGTCTTCTTGGCCGTGGTGTTGAGCCACTCGCCGGGCACGCCCATCAGGGACTGGAGGTTGTAGCCGTCGGCGGTCCACTCGGAGGCGGAGATGTGCACGGCGGCGCCGTTGACGACGACGTAGCGGCCGGGGTCGGTGCCGGACTGGTCCATCAGGACGGTGCCGTTGGGCATGGGCTTGGCGATGGCGGCCTTCAGCCAGTCGCTGGGCACGCCCATCAGGGACTGGGTGTTGTAGCCGTCGGCGGTCCACTCGGCGGCGGAGATGTGCATGGCGGTGCCGTTGACGACGACGTAGCGGCCGGCGTCGGTGCCGGACTGGTCCATCACGACGAGTCCGGTGGCCGGGCCGGTGTTGATCGCGCCCTGCAGCCAGCTGGACGGGACGCCCATGTCGGCGCGGGTGTTGTAGCCGTCGGCGGTCCAGTCCGCGCCGGAGATGAACAGTGCCGCGCCGCCGACCACGACGTAGCGGGAGGAGCCGCCGGCCTGGTCGTGGACCACGGTGCCGGGCGGCGGCACGGTGGGCAGGGCGTTGAAGGCACCGTCGTCGACCTGGACGATCTTGCTCAGGTCGTAGCCGTCGGCGGCGACGTCGGAGCCGGCGACCGGCAGGCCCGCGCCGTTGATGATGACCTTGACCGAGGCGCCGTTCGGGGACTTGACCAGCGTGCCGGAGGGCAGCGAGGACGGGGAGGTGCTGACGTCCTCGACGACGTTCTTGTAGCGCCGCGCCTTGTAGTCGCCGTTGGGGTGCGAGTCGAACTTCGCGGCGTTGATGGAGGCGCCGGCGATGTGCTTCACCGGGGTGGAGCCGAAGGAGTAGTAGGAGAAGGTCGTGTGGCCGGGGTCGTCCCACTTCTCGAAGAGCAGGACGTGGTCGTAGTAGCTGTTGAGGACGTCCCCGGGGCGCAGGTCGCTGCGCGAGATCGGGTAGGTCTCGGAGTCGGCGATGGACCGGGTGGTGGCGCTGTAGCCCAGGTGCCAGGCCATGGAGACGTAGCCGGAGCAGTCCTTGCGGTAGTAGCGGCCGCTGGAGTCGGGGAAGGTCGCGCCCTGGTTGTAGGTGAGGCCCGGGTTCTGGTTGAACCAGTACTGGGCGCGGGAGATGATCTCCGACCGGGTGATCTGGCCGCCGACGGTGGACGAGGCGGCGGCGTGGGCCGCGGTGGTGGTGACGGCCGTGGCGGCTATCGCGCCGGAGGCGGCGAGGGTGACGCGGGCGAGCTTGGAGAGCGCGGAGGGCACGACGACACGTCCTGACGGGGTGAAAGGGGTGGTGGCGCCGGGGCCGGCGTGGGAAGAGGGGGGCGTGGCCCGGACGGAGGCGGACAGTTGCCCTGCAGGAGCAGCGGTCGGGTGGCCTCGGGCGACGGCGGGGCGGGTCAGTCCCGGATGGTGTTCACGGCGGTGGCCGGCGCGGGGCAGGTCAGTCCCAGATGGTGTTGGCCGGGGTCACGGTGACCGGGGCGGGGGCCGGGGCGTCCCAGATGGTGTTCGCCGTCGTGGCGGCCGGGGCCGGGGCGGGGCCGTCCCAGATGGTGTTCGCCGAGGCCTGGCCGGCGATCGGCAGGGTGGCGGCGAGGGCGAGGGCGGCGACCGCGGCGGCCTTGGCGAGCGGGGTGCGAAGCATGGGAGTTGACCTCTTTCGAGAACTGGACGGGTGGCGGTGAGTCCGGTGTCGCGTCCCGCGGTAGACGCTCGGCCGGTTTGCCTCCGGGCGGTGGGCCCTGCTGGCGAGTACTAGCTTCGTCGCAGTTCAGGGCGGGTGGAAGGGTTCTCCGGTGGACGGAAGCGGCAGCGTCCGAATCCGTCCAGCCGGGCCGGATCAGTCCAGCAGGCGCTCGTAGAACGGCGCGACGAGCGGGGCGCCGACGCGGGTGAGCGTCCAGCCGCGCAGCGCGGGGACGGTCTCGACCGCGCGCCGGCAGAACGCGTCGACGACGGTCTCGGCGGCGCTCAGCCGGCCGGCGACCAGGTAGACGCCGAGGACGGCGCCGGGCCCGGCGCCCTCGTGCACGGCGACGTGTTCGATGCGCTCCTGGGGCCGCGCGCTCGCCAGCAGCACCCCGGCGGTGTCGGGCGCGAGCGCTGCTCCCGAGGCCGGGGCCGGGGCCGGGGCCTGGATCTCGGCGTGAATCAGGTACATGGAACGGACTCTGCCGAACCGTCGACATCCCGGCATAGAGGATCAACCTGGACGGTTCCGGCGGTGTCCGGAACCGTCCAGGACCGCTTGCTGGCCCCCTCTCGCACTCGCGTGCGATGATCGCGTACGCAGCGATTGGCGATTCAGGCCTTACACACCGGGGGGTAACGAGGCATGCTGACCGCACTCGGGCTGGATGCCGTGTCGGAGAGCGTCTACCGCAGCATGCTCGCGCATCCCGGCGACGGGGTGCGGGCGCTGGCGGAGCGGCTCGGGCGCAGCGAGGAGGAGGTCCGGCGCTGTCTGGACCTGCTGAGCGAGCTGGCGCTGATCCGGCCCTCCTACGAGCGGGAGGGCGAGCTGCGTGCGGTGTCGCCGCAGGTCGGCATGGAGTTGCTGATGGCCCGTCAGCAGGCGGATCTGGCGGCGCAGCAGCTGCGGATCGAGGCGTCCCGGGCGGCGGCCGCGCAGTTGATCGCGGAGTACGCGGATCTGCGGCCGGCCGCCTCGCACGCGGGGGTGGAGCAGTTGGTGGGCCTGGACCAGATCCGGGACCGGATCGCGTCGCTGGCCCGTGGCCTGACGGCGGAGATCATGACCTTCGCGCCGGGTGGCGGGCATTCTCCGGAGAGCATCGAGGCGTCCCGGCCGCATGACCGGGATCTGCTGGGCCGGGGGGTGCGGATGCGGACGGTGTACCTGGACAGTGTGCGCAACAGCCAGCCGACGGTGGCGTACGTGGGCTGGTTGGCGGAGCTGGGCGGGGAGGTGCGGACGGTGCCGGAGCTGCCGACCCGGATGATCATCTTCGATCGGGCGACGGCGCTGATCCCGGTGAGCGGGGAGGACACCCGTGCGGGGGCGGTCGTGCTGACCGGTCACGGGACGCTGGTGGCGCTGTGCGCGCTGTTCGAGCACGTGTGGGGTCAGGCGCGGGAGCTGGGGCCGTCGGCGGTGCGGGACGAGGGCGGGCTCAGTGCGCAGGAGGCGACGGTGGTGCGGTTGCTGGCGCAGGGGCTGACGGACGAGGCGATCGCCAAGCGGCTGGGGGTGTCGTCGCGGACGGCGCGGCGGGTGGCGACGGATCTGATGGAGCGCCTGGGTGCGCGCAGTCGTTTCGAGTTCGGGATGCGGGCGGTGCAGAACGGCTGGCTGCCGCAGCAGTTGTAGGGCCGGCGTTCGCGCGGGTGGCCGTGGCGGGGGCCGGGCGGCTGGTGCGGGTGTGGGTCCGCCCGCCGCCCCCGGGTCGCGGGGGCGGCGGGCGGCGCCGGAGGTGTGGAGCGGGGCTGCTAGAACGGCGGGAGCGTGCCGAGCTTGACGTCGCCCGTGTAGTGCTTGCCGAGCGCGTCGAAGTCGTAGTACAGGTGCACGTCGTCGCCGACCAGGTAGAACCTCTGCGTGCCGTTGACGAACGGCGACAGGCCCAGGTGGAAGGTGATGCCTTCGGTCAGGCTGCCGGAGGCGCTGCCGACCTTGACCTTGCCGAGGAGCGGCACGTTCGCGTACACCACGATGGACGCGGAGCGGGCGGTGGTGTCGAGGGTGAGCGTGGTCTCCAGCGGGCCGGTGACGTAGGTCCAGGTCTGCACGGCCGTGATGGCGGGCGTGACGTTCTGGACCACTGCGACCGGGGCCAGGGCAGGGGCCGGGGCGGCCGCCATGGCCGCCGTGCTGCCGAAGCCGACTGTCAGGACGGCGAGGCCGGCCACCACAACACCCGCACGACGTACGAAGCGGTTCTTCATGGTTCCCTCCCAGAGGTGTGAGCTGATGGTCGGGTCCCCCGGGGTGATTCCTATCAGTCAACTCGCTTGGGGTGCCAGCGTGTTGTACATCACGACCGCCCTCCGGCGTAGAAGTGGACCCCCCCGTTCGGGTGGTTTTTCTTGACTTTGCCAGCGCCTGTGTGCAGTGGGGGTGGATCTCGTCGCGCGGCCCGTTCCGGGTACGGAGCAGCCGTCCCCTCGTGCGGGTTCGGGGCTTTGCCGGGCGGCCGCGGTGCGGGGCCTGCGGGCCGGCCGGGGCCGGTGGCGGGCCCGGACGGTGGCGGGAGGGCCTGCGGCCGCCGGCCAAGTGGACCGGTCGCGCGGGTGACGCTACGCGCGTCCGTTTCCGTCCACCCGGGGGGATTTGTCGGACCTTCACTGATCCCCCATCAGATGATCACTCGGCTGCCGGAATTCCGACCCCTGGCGTACGGCGCGGTCCACTCGAATTCCTTCGCACACCGCCGAGCAGCGAAAGGCCTTCACCCCATGACCCGCCCTGCCGACCGCCCCTCCCCCGACCAGCAGCTGCGCGAGGCCGCCGCGCGGCTGGACCGGCGCCGCTTCCTCACCGTCACCTCGGCCGCCGCCGCGCTGGCGTTCACCGTCAACCTGCCGTCCGCGCACGCCGAGGACGCCGAGTTCGGCCCGCGCGCCATCACCGGCGACCCGTTCACCCTCGGCGTGGCCTCCGGCGACCCGCTGCCCGAGTCCGTCGTGCTGTGGACCCGCCTGGCGCCGCGCCCGCTGGAGCCCGGCGCCGGTCTGCCGCCCACCGGTTCGGTGCGGGTGGGCTGGGAGCTGGCCCGCGACGAGCGGTTCCGCAAGGTGGTGCGGCGCGGCAGCGCCCGCGCGCACGCCGAGTTCAACTACGCGGTGCACGTGGACGTCGACGGCCTCGACGCGGACCGGGTGTACTGGTACCGCTTCACCGTCGGCGCCTGGAGCAGCCCCGTGGGGCGCACCCGCACCGCGCCGGAGCGCGGGCGCAGGCTGGACGCCGTCCGCTTCGGGCTGGTGTCCTGCCAGGCCTACGAGGACGGCTACTTCACCGCCTACCGCCACCTGGCCGACGAGGACCTGGCGGCGGTGTTCCACGTCGGCGACTACATCTACGAGTACGGCATCGACGCGGCGGGCGGCGACCGCAAGTACACCGACCGCACCCTGCCGGCGCTGTTCGACCACGAGACGGCCACGCTGGAGGACTACCGGCTGCGCTACTCCCTCTACAAGAACGACCCCGACCTCCAGGCCGCGCACGCCGCCCACCCCTGGTACGTCACCTGGGACGACCACGAGGTGGAGAACAACTACGCGGCCGGCATCCCCGAGAAGGGCCAGGACCCGGCGCCGTTCATCGCCCGCCGCGCCGCCGCCTACCGCGCGTACTGGGAGAACATGCCGCTGCGGATGCCGCAGCCGCGCGGCACCGAGCTCACCCTCTACCGGCGCGTCCACTTCGGGCAGCTGGCGCAGTTCGACATCCTCGACACCCGCCAGTACCGCGACGACCAGGCCAACGGCGACGGCTGGCAGTACCCCACCCCGGAGTCCGAGGACCCGCGGCGCACCCTGATGGGCGCCGCCCAGGAGCGCTGGTTCGCCGAGGGCCTGCGCCGCTCCCGGGCGACCTGGAACGTCGTGCCACAGCAGGTCGTCTTCTCCCGCCGCAAGAACACCACCGCCGAGCGCTCCAAGCTCTCCATGGACGCCTGGGACGGCTATCCGGCCGCCCGCGAGCGCTTCCTGGCCGCCGTCGACCGGGCCGGGGTGGAGAACCTGGTGCTGCTCACCGGTGACGTCCACGTCGCCTACGCCCTGGACGTCAAGCGCGACTTCGACAAGCCGGACTCGCGCACCGTGGGCGTGGAGTTCGTCGGCACCTCGATCAGCAGCGACGGCGACGGCGAGGAGCGGCCGTCCAACTGGCAGAACCTGATGTCGGCCAACCCGCACATGAAGTTCTACGACGGGCGGCGCGGCTACACCACGCTCACCCTGGACCGCCACCAGGTGCGCGCCGACTACCGGGCCGTCTCCCACATCACCCGCCCCGGCGGCACCGTCACCACCGCCGCCTCCTTCGTCACCGAGGCCGGCAACCCGGGCATCCGCCCCGCCTGACCCGCCACCCCCTGGTCCCGCCACCCCTTGGGTCCCGCCGCTCACGGGGGCGGCGGGACCCAAGGGGTGGCTGAGCCTTGAGCGTGACCGCGCCGCACCAGTTGCCTCGATAGGCCCCCCGGCTGCTCAGGACTGAGCAGCCGGGGGACTCGACTACGCGCGAAGGTGTTCCAGTGCCTTCTCCAGCGCATCCTCAGCGGCAACCGCCACGTCCGGCTCCACGCCAACGCCCTCCCAGTTGGTGCCGGTGACCGGGTTGATCGAGCGGGCCGCCGGCACGGTCACCGTCACATGCGGCGCGACAGGAATACGGGCCGTCGGGTGGGCGCCACCACGCGTCGTCTGCCCGACCAGCGTCGCACGCTTGAGCACCTTCAGGTTGTACGACAGCTCCTCCCCACCGGAGAACGTGAAGTCGCTGGTCAGCACCGCCACCGGACGGTCCGAATAGCGCGGCGCGGCGAGGTGCCCGAGGGTCCAGTACTGGCGGGTGGAGTCGGTAGCCCGGTCGTAGATGTCGTTGAGGTGCACCTCGTCGTCAGCGAAGAAGTAGCTGCACCACAGCTGCACACCCTCCGGTGAACCGCCGCTGCACTGCCGCAGGTCGATGACCAACGCCTCGGTGGAAGCGACCAGTTGCATCGCGGCGGCGATCGCGGGACCGCCCACCCCGGCCGGGGGAATCATGCGCAGATCGAGGTAGCCGATGTTGCCGTCGAGCTGCTCTGCCCGCCGGATGCCGTAGTTCTTCTCCCGGGCGTACCGCTCGAACCGGGCCCGGGCGACGTCCTCCGGCTCCTCGTCCATCGACTGCGGCTCCTCGCTCCACAGCAGCCGCAGGTGCTTGTCCGGACACACCCCCTGCAAGTCCTCCGTGACCCGCTCGCACAGCCCCCGCTCGTCCAGGCCCTCATAAGCGCCTTCCGCCAGCCGGTTCCGGATCGCCACTTCCATGGCCGCCGTCTTCTCGGGGAACACGTAACCAGCGGTGATCCGGGCGAGGGCGGTGTCGAGTATCGCTCCATGAGTGATCATTCGCGCGATCGTAGGTCAAGGCCGAACCGATGCCCAGCGGTTTCTCAGCGAACTCCTCACCGCCACCCCCTCCCCCGACCCCCGCCTCAAACCCGCCCTCACCCACTGCCGCACCCAAGCCACCCACACCACCCGCACCACCCGCACCTGAAAACCCGTTCCGCGCGCAGGAAGTCGGCCCCGCCGACTTCCTGCGCAGCGCGGTCGCTCCCCGGCTACGGGGCGAGCCGCAGGTGGATCGCGAGGACGCCGAGCCGCTCCTTCTCCAGCGGGTGGATCTCGCGGCAGGCGGCGAGGAGTTCGGCCCGGCTCACCCCCTCGGATCCGATCGCCTCCAGGTCCTCGGCGTCGAGCATCGCGTCGAAGCCCGGACACTCCACCACCTCGGTGACCCGGGCGCGGTAGCGGGCGTCCCCGGACTCGAAGACGAGCAGCTGCCCCGGATGGATCTTTCGCATGCTGGGGTAGCCGACGCGCACCCCGACGGTCTTGGTGCCGCCGGCGATCAGGTCGAGATAGGGCGGCGGATCCTGATGACGCGTTCCTGGTCCGGCATGGGGTGGTGTTCCGCTTCCATGCCGAAGAGGGAAGGGGCAGGGCGGCCAGGCGCCCGCGCGATCGCCGGGCGGCGAGGGCTTGCCCGTGCTCGACGGCCTCACGCGCAGGGTCGCCGTCGCGGAGTTCAGCGGGTCGGACGGATCATCGCCGTCAATCGAGGCGATTCCGGTGATGGCTGCTGGGCGTTGAACGCCTGGTAGCCCCAGGTCTCGTAGAGACGCTGGACCTTCCCGTCCCCGGCGAGCGGGTTCACCATCAGCGTGACTCGGCCTTCGGTGCGGTTGGCCAGCAGTGCGTCGTGGATGCGACGGGCGGTGCCGGTGCCACGCCAGGGCGTGCGCACGCCGATCTCCTTGATGGCCAGGGTCGGCGTGTCGGTCCAGCCGTCGGGAAGCTGATCGGTCATGCGCTTCCAGTACCGGTCGCCGGCCTCGACGGTGTTTCCGTAGACGTATCCGACCGGCAGTTCACCGTCGTAGCCGAGGACGAGTTCGAAGCCGGGCTCGGCGGTATGCCGGTCAAGGCGTTCGGCGAATGCGGCGACACGGTAGTTCGGCAGGTGCAGCAGCGGGCCGCGCACGTCGGCGTAGACGTCCAGCAGATCCTGTCGGGCCTCGGGCGCCAACGCAGTGTGGTGGCGGAGTTCGACGGTCACGCGGTGGTCCTCCAAGTGTCGTGAGTGTACGCGGTCCAGGTCCTGTCCGATGTGCTGCCGGGCGCCCGCTCATGCAGGTTGGTGCCGAAGGCCGCCAGCATGCGCTTGACACGGGGGTGGGTGGAGCCTGCGGTCGGCACGGACATCGCCGTGGCGACCGCAGGCTCCAGGTCCCCCTGACCGAGCTGGGCCCTGGCGAGGCGGACGGTGGTGATCGCGATGGACCGCCGCATGGCGTCGCGCCGCTGGGCGATGCTGCGGTGGGCTCGTGCTTCGGCGTCCTCCCAGTTCCCGGCCGCCAGGTGGGCGGCGAGGGCGAGGGAGTCGAGCTCGGACTGATCGTAGAAGGCGGTTATCCACACCGGTCGGGTGGCTGCCTGGTCCACCCGGTCGAGAGCGTCCTGTGCGTGTCCGAGCGAACGGCGGACCGCCTTGGAGTCGCCTGTCAGGCCGTGGATGGCCGCGTGGCGGGCGTGCCCGAGGGAGGCGAACAGCGGGTCGCGGCGGGCGATCGGCAGGCTGCGGGCCACGTCGTTGGCTGCCAGAGCGTCGCCCACCTGTCCCAGATGCCGGTACATACTTCCCGCGTGGGACCAGATCCGGAACTGGATGCCGGAGTCTCCGGACATAGCAGCCAGGGAGGCGGCCTTCCGGTGGTGTTCGAGTGCGGCATCGAAGCGGCGGCCGTCGATCGCGGCCCACATCGCCGAGGACATGAAGGCCGCCGCGCTGGCGTACAGCTGGGCCCGGATCCGCTGGGTCGCGATGCCGTTCTTCTGCAGTTCGAGGGCCTCGTCGGCGAGCGATGCGGCCTTGGACTCGATGCTGAGCCGGCCGCCGTGACGGTGGTCGCTGGCGATGACCTCAGTAAAGCGCCGTTGCAGGTTCTGCACGTCGGTGATGCCAATGCGGCTACCTGCCGACGCTGCAGGGGTAGGGGTGAGTACGGTGACCGCCGTACCGCCGGCCGCCGCTATGAAGTCGCGTCGCCTCACGTCTTCCTCCGGTGTGGTGCGGGCCCTCCCGGTCGGGACGAAGCCCAGCTCTTCGGGCGTACAGCCGAATACTGCCTTGAGCGCGCGGCGAATCTTCTCCGGTGGCCACCGGGTCGAACCGCTCAGCCAGTTGTGCACTGTGCGCTCTGATACGGTGCCGAGCCGCCCGGTGAGGATCTCGATCTCCAGGTTCACTTCGCGGGCTAACTCGACCTTCGTCATGCGGCGTTCGGCCATCCGGTGACGGAGCTGGACGTTGACCACCATGGAGTCAACGTAGCCGCGCCATCACCTGCCGTGCAGGCGACCAGGCAATGGGACGGTCAAGTTTTCCGGCTGGGATCCGACCAGAACGCCGCCGACTTTGCCTCACCACCCGTCTCGTGATGGCCGTTCACTGGATGCAAGCCGCCCGCCCCTCGGGGCGGATGCCCGGCACCGGGCCGCTTCCCACGTGGGCCTGGCGCCGGCCAAACCTCCCATCACCAGCTCTCTTTCCGGAGTCGCGCCGTGATCGCCACTGGTAGGCCCTCGCACGTTGTCCGTCTGCTCGCTCTTCGGCGATGGAAGGCGGCGTGAACACGACCATTGCCCCCACCCCGGCCCTGGTGGGCGGCGAGAGGCGGCAGGCCGTCCACCTGCCCTACCGACCCGAATCGGCTTCGACAGCCCGCCACCTGGTCCGGACAGTGCTGGTCAAGTGGGGCTTGGAGGACCTGGCCGACGACGCCGAACTGATCGTCTCCGAGCTCGTCGGCAACGCCAGTAAGACCGGCTGCCAGCTCACGATGAGCGTCGAGATCGTCTCGATCACCGGCAGGGACGTGCGGATCGGGGTGACCGACGGCTGCCGGATCCTGCCTGTGAGGGTCGACGCCGGTCCGAACGCCGAGGGCGGCCGGGGCCTCGACCTCGTACACAAGCTCACCCGGGGCCACTGGGGCACCGCCCTCATGTCCGACGGCAAGACCGTCCACGCCGACCTCAAGCTCAGGACCACACAGTGAACCGGCAGCAGCACGATCCGGTGGGAAACACCATGAAGGTCCTGCTGGTGGCCGGGCGCCCCACCTGCCTCGACCTGCATCGAGGTCCACGACGCCAACACCAGCCACTCACCGTCCGGGCGGTCGCCCCGGACGACGAACACGGACGCGGCCAGTTCCTCGTCGACGAACTCGCCGAACACTGGGGCTGCGCCAACCGCCCTGGCAGCATCGGCAAGTTCGTCTGGGCCCGCATCGCCCCCTCCTCCCTCACCACCGTCTGAAAGACCGACTCCCCATGCACCAGCCCTCCCTGACCGCCCTCGCCCGACACGTCCTCTCCCGCGGCAGGACCCCTGCCGAGACCTACGCCCTCCTCTCCCGCCGCACCCGCAAGCCGCTGCCCTCCGCCCGCGCCGTCTGTCTGGCCCTCGGCATCCCCCTCACCGACACCCAACTCCGCCTCGACGACTGCTACGACGCCCTCCTCGCCAACCCCCGCCCCGGCTCCGAGGCCGACACCGGCGAACTCCTCGAAGCCCTCGGCGTCTTCGACATCCCCAAGCCCCTCGACGCCACCGAACTCGCCGTTGTCGACCTCTTCCTGGCCGCCATCGACGCCATGGGTGGCATCCGCGCCGGCCACCAGCACGGCCTGGCCCGCTGGTTCACCACCGGGAACCTCACCGCCGCCTACCTCTCCCTCACCGCCGCCCGCCCCCGCCCTACCGTCGGCGACCCCGCCCACTACTGGACCGCCCTCGTCGACGCCGGCGAACTCCTCGTCGCCGCCCCCACCGCCGACATCCGCATCAAGCACGCCCTCGCCCACTGCCGAGACCGCGCCGCCCGAACCACCCGCTCCTGAGCAACACCCGACCGTGCGCAGGAAGTCGGGCCCGCCGACTTCCTGCGCAGCGCGGTCGGCTCGTCCAGGTCAGCCGGGCGCCACTCGCGGACATGCGAGTGGCGCCCGGGGCGGCCGGACCTCAGGGCCGCCATCCGCCGACACCCTCCACTTCCACTCGCCTCGGCACCACACGGCGGTTTCTAGGGGCCTTTCGTGCGTTCTGGGCCTGTTGGAATCCAACAGGCCCAAGGGCCCGCCGGCCGTTGGACAAGTCCGGCTCCTCTTGCGTGGAGGGGTGTCAGAGGTGTGGCTCTGCCCGGGTTCGTGCAATTTCGTGCATGCGGGGTTGTGCTTCTGACTCGCAGGGCTGACGGTGGTGCACGTCCCTGCAACTCCACAGACGTTGGAGATCGTCATGGCACTAGGTTTTGTGGGCATCGACCCCAGCACGGGCGGCGGAGGCTCGCCTACCGTGTGGGTCGAGGACGAGGCGGAGGAGATCGATCGATTCGCCCGCACCGGCGAGATCGAGCTGGACCCCGAAGCGTCGTGGTGGCCCGAGTGGCTGGGACTCGTCCGCGAGACGGTCGGTCGTGGCGTGGTCATGCGGCGGGCCCGGATCGTGTCCGAGCCGGTGACCGACTACATCCGGTGGGAGCACGCGGTTACCCCGATGAACCTGGCGGCCGGAGAACTGGTTCGGTGGCTGCCGAGGAGTCAGACGTCGAACATCGCGCTGCCGGGGAACGACTTCTGGCTGATCGACGACAAGCTGGTGCTGTTCCACTTCTTCACGGGGTACGGCGACTGGGCCGAGCCCGGGTTCGCCTTCTCCGAGGACTCCGCGACGGTTCATCTCGTCTCCTCCGCGTTCGAGGCTGTGTGGGAGCGTGGCACCCCGCACGACGAGTACAGCGTCTGACCCGCCCTTACCCTGCGAGCACCGGACCGCCAGACCTATGCCGACGTCTCCGTCATCAAGCGCGCAAGCGGCGCGTCTTGCCCTTGCCAACCGCCTTGTCGATCTCCGCAAGGATGCCGGCCTGACGGGTAGACAGCTGGCGTTCCGGTGCGGGTGGAACCCTTCGAAGGTCTCCCGCATCCAGAGTGCGCGAACCCCTCCGTCTGACTCCGACATTCGGGCATGGTGCACTGCTTGCACAGCGGCTGACCAGTCGGACGACCTGATCGCCACGTCGAGAGCGGTCGAGTCGATGTACATGGAGTGGCGTCGGCTGCACCGCGCAGGGATGCGCCAGGTGCAGGAGGACTTCTACACGCTCCACGAGCGGGCGGAGTTGTGCCGGACGTACGTCTCCAATGTCGTTCCCGGCTTCCTCCAGACGCCCGGGTACGCGACTGCCCTGATGCGCTCCATCACGGAGTTTCAGGGGACCCCTGATGATGTGGCCGACGCCGTTGCCGCGCGGGTGGCGAGAGGACGGCTCCTGAACGAGGGCAGGCACAGGTTCGCGGTGCTGATGGAGGAATGGGTGCTCCGCTCCCGGATCGGTGACGCGGAGACCATGGCCGGTCAACTAGGCCATCTGCTGGCGGTGATGCCGCTGGCATCGCTGTCGCTGGGGGTCATCCCATCCACCGCACAGCGCGGCATGTGGCCCCTCGAAGCGTTCTACCTGTACGACGATCGGCATGCTGTCGTGGAGACGCTGACAGCTGAGGTCAACGTCACCCAGCCCCGCGAGATCGCTGACTACATCCGGGCGTTCGGCGAGTTGCAGCGCCTCGCGGTCTACGGTGCCCAGGCGCGTGCGCTCATCACGTCGGCAATAGCCGCCCTCGGGTGAATCCGTGCGCGGGGGCCTTGCCGGCGCCGGGCTCCTCGGGCGGGGCGGCCGCGCGTTTCCTGGCCTGGGGGGGGGGGGGGGGGGGGGGGGGGGGGGGGGGGGGGAGGGGGGGGGGGGGGGGGTGGGGGGGGGGGGGGGT
>NZ_JBWKER010000008.1:0-14084 GCF_056435345.1 Kitasatospora sp. NPDC043950 | reverse complement strand
AGCGACCCCATGTCTCCTCCGCCGGCCACCCCCCCCCTCCCCCCCCCCCCCCTCCCCCCCCCCCCCCCCCCCCCCCCCCCCCCCCCCCCCCCCCCCCCCCCCCCCCCCCCCCCCCCCCCAGCCCGGTAGACGCGGGCCCGGGTCTTTCGGCTTGGCTAGGTGCGGGCGGCGGTGGTGCGGGTGCGGCGGGAGAGGGAGTCCAGGACGACGGCGGCGAGCAGGACGGCGCCGGTGATCATGTACTGGATGGCCTGGGCGGCGTGGACCATGTCCAGGCCGGTGGTGATGGACTGGATCACCAGGATGCCCAGCAGCGCGGACCAGGTCTTGCCGCGGCCGCCGAAGAGGCTGGTGCCGCCGATGACGGCGGCGGCGATCGCGCTCATCAGGACGTTGCCGCCGCCCAGTTGCTTGTCGGCGGAGCCCTGCTGGGAGGCGTAGAACAACCCGCCCAGGCCGGCCAGGAACGCGGACAGCATGAAGACGGAGATCCGCACCCGGGCCACGTTGACGCCGGCGCGCCGGGCGGCCTCCACGCCGCCGCCGACCGCGAAGATCTGGCGCCCGTAGGAGGTGCGGCGCAGGACGAAGTCGGTGAGGACGACGACGCCCACCAGCACGACCAGGGGCAGCGGCAGGCCGCGGTCCTGGTTGAGGGCGTAGGCGGTGGCGAGGGTGAGCACGGCCAGGGCGCCGGTGCGCACCACGGTGTCGGCGGTGGGGCGGGCGGTGAGGCCGGCGGCGGTGCGCCGGCGGGCGGTGCGCAGGTGGGCGAGCAGGTAGAGGGCGGGGGCGAGGACCGCCAGGGCCCAGGCGTAGGCGATGTCGCCATCGCCGAGGAAGGTGGTGTCGAGGGTGGCGATGAGGCCGCCGTGGCGGTTGTTGACGGTGCCGAGGTCGCCCAGGACGTACTCCTGCAGGCCGCTCCAGGTGAGCATGCCGGCGAGGGTGACGACGAAGGCGGGGACGCCGACGCGGGCGAAGAAGAGGCCGTGCAGCAGGCCCATGACGGTGGCTGCGGCGAGGGCGGCGAGCACGGCGAGCCATTCGGCGACGCCCTGGCGCACGGCGAGGACGGCGGCGAGGGCGGCGCTGGCGCCGGCGACGGAGCCCAGGGAGAGGTCGATCTCGCCGAGGATGAGGACGAAGACGACGCCCACCGCGATGAGGCCGGGGCCGGCGATGAAGCGGGTGATGTTGGTGAGGTTGTCGGCCTGGAGGAAGTGGCCGGTGACGGACTGGAAGATGACGGCGATCAGGATGAGGCCGACGACGACGGGCAGGGAGCCGAGCTCGCCGGCGGCCAGGCGCCGGCGGGCGGCGTCCAGGTAGCCGGCGGGGCCGGCGGCCCGGGTGTGCAGGCGGGGGTCGGCGCCGGGGGCCACGGGGTCGGCGCCGGGGGCCGCGGGGGTGTCGGCGGGGGTGCTGGGCGTGGTCATGCGGCGTCCTCCTCCTCGGTGTGGCGGGCCTGGCGCCGGGCGTGGGCGTTGTCGGTGGCTCCGGTGATGGCGGAGACGATCTGCTCCTGGGTGGTGCCGGCGACGGGGAAGACGCCGTTGTTGCGGCCCAGCCGCAGGACGGCGACGGTGTCGGCGACGGCCCGCACGTCGGCCATGTTGTGGCTGACGAGGACGACGGCCAGGCCGCGTTCGCGCAGCCGCTCGACGAGGTCGAGGACCTGGGCGGTCTGTTCGACGCCGAGGGCGGCGGTGGGCTCGTCCAGGATGACGAGGGCGGGCTCGCCGACGAGGGCGCGGGCGATGGCGACGACCTGGCGCTGGCCGCCGGAGAGCGCGGCGACGGGGGTGCGCACGTCGGGGATGCGGATGGCGAGGGTGTCGAGGAGTTCGCGGGCGTGCTGCTCCATGGCGACCTCGTCCAGGAGCCCTCGGCGGCGTTTCTCGCGGCCGAGGAACAGGTTCGCGATGACGTCGAGGTTGTCGCACAGGGCGAGGTCCTGGTAGACGGTGGCGATGCCGAGGGCCTGGGCGTCCTGGGGGCGGGTCAGGCGCACGGGCTCGCCGTGCCAGGTGATGGTGCCCTCGTCGACGGGGTGGACGCCCGCGATGGTCTTGACGAGGGTGGACTTGCCGGCGCCGTTGTCTCCGACGAGGGCGAGGACTTCACCGGTGTGCACGTCGAGGCCGACATCGGTGAGGGCCTGGACGGCACCGAAGCGCTTGGAGACCGAGCGCAGCTGGAGGACGGGTGCGCCTGTCACATGAACCTTCTTCTGCGGTGGTGGACTTGGACCCGGGTCGAGCTGGGCGGGGCCGGGCTACTTGAGGCCGGCGGCGGCGCAGGCGGCGGCGTAGTCGGCGGTGCAGATGTCGGAGACCTTGTAGAGGCCGTCGGCGACGACCGTGGTGGCGATGTTGGCCTTGGTGACGACCTTGGCGTCCAGGAACTTGGCGGGGATGGCCTTGTCGGTGGCGCTGTCGACGGTGGCGGTGGCGACGGCCTTGACGTCCTTGCCCTTGAGGAGGGCGACGGCCAGTTCGGCGGCGGAGTCGGCGAGCGGGCGGTAGGCCTTGTAGATGGTGAAGGCCTGGTCGCCGTTGACGATGCGCTGGATCGCGTCGAGGCCGGCGTCCTGGCCGCCGACGGGGACCTTGATGCCGGCGCCCTGGAGCTGGGTGATGATGGCGCCGGCCATGCCGTCGTTGGCGGAGTAGACGGCCTGGAAGCCGTTCTTGCCGAGCTGGGTGACGGCGGCGCCGATCTTCTGGCCGGCGACGGTGGCGTCCCACTGGCCGGACTGCTCGTAGACGATCTTCTTGACCTTGGCGTCGAGGATCTTGTGGGCGCCGGTCTTGAAGTCGGCGGCGTTGGGGTCGGCCTCGTCGCCGTTGATCATGGCGACGTTGGCGTCGGCGGCCTGCGGGCCGAGGGCGTCGACGAGGGCCTGGCCCTGGAGTTCGCCGACCTTCTCGTTGTCGAAGGAGGCGTAGGCGGCGACCGGTCCGGTGGCCAGGCGGTCGTAGGCGACGACCTTGACGCCCTTGGCGGCGGCCTCCTGGACCCAGCCCTGGGTGGACTTGGCGTTGAAGGGGTCCAGGATGATCACCTTCACGCCCTGGGCGAGGAGGGTGTCGAACTGCTGCTTCTGCTTGGCGGCGCTGCCCTCGGCGTTGTTGTACAGGACCTTGCAGTCCGCGCACAGGGCGGCCACCTTGGCCTCGACGAAGGGGCGGTCGAAGGATTCGTAGCGGGTGGAGGAGGCGTTCTCGGGTAGGAGCAGCCCGATGGACTTGCCGTCTCCGGAGGCGGCCGCGTCCTTCTTGTCGCCGCCCGCCTTGCCGCAGGCGGCCATGGACAGGGCCAGTGAGATGCCGGTGGTGGCGATGAGGACGCGACGCAGTGCTGCGTTCATGGGGGTGCCTCTCCCTGACGTCGCCGCGGCTCTGCGGCGGGGTGGGGGGAGTTAAACCTGAACGCGTACATGACGTCAATAAGTAAATTCAGACTGCGGGCGATGCGCCTCTACTCGTTATCTTCATGAACACTGACGGGGAGTTGAAACCTGGAGGAAGCTCCAAATGACGGAACGGCGGCGCCCGTTGCGGGGCCCGCCGTTCAAGAGTCGATCAACCTGTCGGAGTGTCAGGAAGGCGGGGGCGCCCGCCGTCCCCCGTGCGGCGGGCGCCCCCGTGCGGAGGTGGTACCGGTGCGTCAGGAACGACGCGTCAGGGGCGGTCGAGGGTGATCGAGTTGATCGGGCCCAGGTCGTACCAGACGCCGTTCTGCGCCGGGATGTCGTAGACGCAGCTGCCGCCGCCCGAGCCCCGACACAGGTGGGCGTGGGCGCCGCCGGACTGGTTGTTGAGGACCCAGTGGTTGCCGTACTGGTTGCTCAGGTTGTGCGCGCCGTAGCTCCAGTACACCTCGCTCGGGGCCGAGGCCGGGTTCTGGTTCTGCGGGTAGACGCAGACCGCCCCGTACGGACAGCCCGCCCAGGAGCCGTCGGCGGCGCCGGCGCTGCCGGCGCCCAGGGTGGTCAGGGTGGTCAGGGCCGCGGTCGCGAGGGCGAGGGCGGCGACGGCGTGGGTGATCCTGCGCATGGATGGTTCTCCCTTGGCTGGTGAGCGGCCTGACGTGGGGTCCGGCCGGTGCTCAGCAGCCTAGGAACGCGGACGCGGCGGCGGTCCCTGACATCTGACAGGGGCGCGCCGCCGCACTCCGGGAGCCGGTTCGCCGGCTCACCGGGCTAGAGCTTGCCGAAGGTGTCGCACTGGGCGAGGTCGCCGGTGCGGTAACCGGTGGTGAACCAGGTCTTGCGCTGGTCGGAGGAGCCGTGGGTCCAGCTCTCCGGGTTGACCCGGCCGGTGGCCTGCTTCTGGATCCGGTCGTCGCCGACGGCCGCGGCCGCGTCCAGGCCCTGGGCGATGTCCTGGTCGGTGAGGGAGGCGATCAGCGGCCGCCCGGTGGAGGGCTGCGGGGTGGTGGTGGCGTGGTGCGCCCACACCCCGGCGTAGCAGTCGGCCTGGAGTTCCAGCTTCACGGAGGCGCTGTTGGCGCCCTGGCGGTCGCTGCCCACCTTCTGCATGGTGCCGAGGAGGTTCTGGATGTGGTGGCCGTACTCGTGGGCGACGACGTAGGACTCGGCGAAGGGCCCGCCCTTGGCGCCGAAGCGGGCCGAGAGCTCGTTGAAGAAGCCGAGGTCGAAGTAGGCCTTCCGGTCACCGGGGCAGTAGAACGGGCCGACGGCGGAGGTCGCCGGGCCGCAGGCGGTGGAGACCTGACCGGTGAACAGCACCGTCTCGGCGTTGCGGTACGCGGTGCCCGTGCGCTTGGGCAGTTCGGCGCGCCAGAACTCCTGCACGCTGTTGGTGACCGCCACGATCCGGCAGTCCTGGCGCCGGTTGGCGTCCGCGCCGGTCTTGCAGGCCTGCTGCACCTCGCCGGCGGTGTGCGCGCCGCTGGAGGTGGTGGAGCCTCCGCCGGAGGACAGGCCCAGCAACTGGGGGTCCACGCCCAGGACGACCGCGAACAGTACGACGATCAGGCCCACCGCCCCGCCGCCGATGGCGACCTTCCCGCCCGGGATCCCGCGCCGGTCGTCCACCTGCGAGGTGTCGAGGTCGCCCTGGTCGTCGAACTGCATGCCCCTGCCCGCTTCTGTCGTGTTTGTCAGTACTGGTGACGGTCTGTGCCGGTGACGGCCCGCCCAGCCTACGGGCAGCGGGCGCCGGCGCGGCGCAGCGGGGCGCGGGCGCCAGGGGCCGGTCAGGACGGGGCGGGGCCGGGCGGCGACTGCGGCCGTGGCCGTGGCCGTGGCGATCGGGCACCGCTCCCCCGAGGCCGCGCGCGCCGTCCTGGACCATCACCTGGCCCGACTGTTGGACTGTCGGTCCGTCAATTCTTGACGCGGGTCATGGATTTGGCCACGACTGAGGCTTCGGCAGGGCGGGCGGGCCCGCGGGGGCGGCCGAGCAGGACGCCGGCCAGGACCAGGGCCAGCCCGCACACCTGGCGCGCGCCGAGCCCCTCCCCCGCGAGGCCGGCGCCCAGCAGGACGCCGGCGAGCGGGTTGAGCAGGCCGAGCAGCCCGACCGTGCCGGCCGGCAGGTGGCGCAGGCCCGCGAACCAGAGGGCGAAGGCGAGGGCGGTGGCCACCAGGGCGACGTAGCCGAAGGCCGGGAGCGTGCGGGCGTCCATCGCCGGGGGCGCGCCCTCCACGGCGGCGGCCAGGGGCAGCAGCATCAGGCCGCCGGCGGTCAGCTGCCAGGAGGTGACGGCCAGTGGGTCCGCGCCCTCGCGCCAGCGGGCGGCCAGCACGTAGCCGACGCAGGAGACCAGCATCGCCGCCACCGACGCCGCCAGCCCCACCCCGCTGACCGTGCCGCCCGCGCCGAGCAGCGTCAGCGCCACCCCGCCCAGGCCCACCACCGCGCCGACCAGGTGGGCGCGGTGCGGGCGCTGCCCGGCCAGCGCCCAGGCGGTGAGCAGCATCGCCAGCGGGGAGGCGGCCATGACGGTGGCGGCGGTGCTGGTGGGCAGCAGTTGGGAGGCGAGGTAGAGCAGGACGAAGAACACCGCGGCGTTCAGCAGTCCGAGCAGGGCGCTGCGCCACCACCAGGGCCCGTGCGGGCGGCGGCGGGACAGGGCGAGCAGGACCAGTCCGGCGGGCAGGGCGCGCAGGGCCGCGCCCCACAGGGGCCGGTCGGCGGGCAGGTAGGCGTGGGTGACGTAGTAGTTGGCGCCCCAGGCGAGCGGCGCGACCGCGGTCAGCAGCACCCACCGCAGATTGGCTTCCATGGAAGGCAATATACCTTCCCGGGAAGGTACTGGCGGTAGGATGGCCCCATGGAGCACCACCAGCAGCACCCCCGGACGCCCTCCCCGCCGGGCGCGGACGCCGACCACGTGGCGCTGATCCAGGCCCAGTGGCGGCGCGAACGCCCCGACCTCGACGTCTCCCCGCTGGCCGTCATCGGCCGCCTGCACCGCCTCGCCGCCCGGCTGACCGGCGAACTCGCCCTGGTCTACTCCCGCTACGGCCTCGGCGAGGGCGAGTTCGACGTCCTGGCCGCGCTGCGCCGGGCCGGCGCCCCCTACGAGCGGGCCCCCGGGGAGCTCGCCGCCCACACCATGGTCACCACCGGCGCGATGACCAAGCGGATCGACCGCCTCGAACGCGCCGGGCTGGTCACCCGCCGCCTCGCCGAGGGCGACCGGCGCGGGCGCCTCGTCGCCCTCACCGACGCCGGCCTGCGGCTGATCGACGAGGCGTTCACCGCCCACATGCGCAACGAGCACCGCCTGCTCGCCCTCCTGTCCCCCGAGGAGGCCGCCGCCCTGCAGGCCCTCCTCACCGCCTGGCAGCACCGCCTGGACGGCACCGCACCGGGCGGCGGGCCAGCAGAATGTGACGCATGACCAGCACTCCGCCGCCGTCCCAGCCCGAACCCGAGCCCGGACCGCAGCCCCAGCCGCCCCAGCCGTCGCCGTCCGGCAGCCCGGAGAGCCCGGGGGCCCGGGCCGACCGGCGGCTGGTGGAACTGCTGCAGGAGCTGCGGGTGCTGCAGACCGGCGTGCAGATCGTGTTCGCGTTCCTGCTCGGGGTCGCCTTCACCCCGCGCTTCGCCACCCTCACCGACGGCCAGCAGGACGTCTACGTCACCACCCTGCTGCTGGCCGTCATCTCCTCGGCCGTGTTCGCCACCCCGGTGGCGCTGCACCGCGGGCTGTTCCGCCACCCCGGCAAGGCGCGGATCGTCAAGGTCTCCGCCCACATCGCCCAGTTGGGCCTGATGCTGCTCGCCTGCGCGCTCACCGGCGCCGTGCTGCTCGTCCTGGACGTCGTGCTCGGGACCGCCACGGCCCTGGCCATCACCTCCGTCGTCGCGCTGATCTTCGCCGGGCTGTGGTTCGTCCTGCCCTGGGCGGTGCGCCGCCCGCTGCACGACGACTGAACCGGCGCCCGGCGGCCGGCACCACCGGGGACAGTGCGCCCGCTTCCCGTCACCCGCGCCGCACCGGGGGCGGGCGCGGCGCGGGTGACGGACGGGACCGGGCCGGGGCCGGCTGTCGGGCGCCGGGGGCCAGGCGAGGAAGTCCCACATCTCCCTCACCCCTCAGAGCCCGCCCGCCCCCGAAACCGCTTACCGCCCCACCCCGCGCGGCGGGTACCGTGCCCGGATGCACAGCAACGACAACAACGGCAGCGGGAGCGGCAACGGGGACGTCAACGGCAGCGCCCCCACCTGGGACGTCCTGCTGCTCGGCGGCGCCTCCGGCCTCGGCAAGAGCCGCGCCGCCGCCGAACTCGCCCGGCACAGCGGCGCGTTCGTGGTCGAGTTCGACGACGTCGCCGCCGCCCTGCACGCCGCCACCACCGCCGAGGGCCACCCCGGCCTGCACCACTTCGACGGGCTCGACGACCCCGACGCGCTGCCCGCCGACCGCGTCCTGGAACTGCAGATCGCCACCGCCCGCGCCCTGGACGACGCCCTGCTCGGCGTGGTGCGCAACCGCCTCACCGTCGACGTGCCCGCGATCGTCGAAGGCGACTACCTCACCCCGGCCGCCGCCGCCCGCGCCGCCGCCGAGGCCGCCGGACAGGGCCGCGTCGTGCGCGCCGTGTTCCTGCACGAGGGCGACGCGGCCGGCATCAGCGCCAACTACGCCCAGCGGGAACCCGACTGCGGCCCGCAGGAGCGCCGCGCCGCCGTCAGCGCCCGCTACTCCCACTGGCTCGCCGACCAGGCCCGCACCCACCACCTGCCCGTCCTGGACTGCCGCCCCTACCCCACCCTCGCCGACCGCCTGCTCCGCGCCCTGACCTGACCTGACCTGACCTGGCCTGACGAAAGGGGTCCGAGATGCTGATCGTGGTGAGCGGCGGGCCGGGCAGCGGGAAGACGACGCTGGCCCACGCGCTGGCACAGGCCCTCGGCTGCCCGGCGGTGTGCCGGGACGAGCTGAAGGAGGGCCTGGTGCACGCGGGCACCCGGGCCGGGAACCCCGACGAGGCGGTGCGCGCGGCGTTCTTCGACGTCCTGGAGGTCCTGGTGCGCGCGGGGGTGAGCGTGGTGGCGGAGGCCGCGTACCAGGACCGGCTGTGGCGGCCCGGCCTGAGCCCGCTGGCCGAACACGCCGAACTGCGCATCGTGCACTGCCGGGTGGACCCGGCAGTGGCCCGCGCCCGGATCCGCACCCGCCTGACGACGCACCCGCACCGCGCCGCGCACGCCGACCGCACGCTCCTCGCCGCCCCGCCCGGCCCGGGCAACCTGCTGGACGACTTCACCCCGCCGTCCCTGCCGGCGCCGCACCTGTACGTGGACACCACCCACGGCTACCGCCCGCCGCTGGCCGACATCGCCGCCTTCGCCACCGGACCCGGCGACTGACGAACCATCAATTCTCCGGCTGCGAACAGCCCCGGCCGGCCAACTGCGCCGCCACCCTCGGCGCGGTGCGCCGCCGCGGCGCCTTCGTCGCGGTGGCCGGCGGCAGCCGGCCGGCGGGCCGGCGCGGCATCCGCGTGGCCAACGCGTGGATCACCGCCGACGGCCGCCTCACCCTGCGCCTGGCCCGCGCCGCCGACGCCCGCACCCGCCTCGCCGCTGGCGGCCTGCGCGAGCGCCCGGTGCTCGTCCCGTGACCAGGGCCCGCCCCTGCCAAGGCCGTTCGGGAGGCACCGGGTACCGCCCCGGCCCTCCGCCATGCTCGGCGCTCCTCGATCCGGTCGGATCAACTCCTTCTGGCAGAAGGTGAGTTACGCACAACACGGGCGTGCCCAGCGGGTCTCGCGCGCAAGGCGGTCTCGCCGGGCCCACTGCGCCCGACCGTCCGTCGGCGGGTGGAGCCCCAGGGACGGGCGGGGGCCGCCACGATCGCCGCAGTACCGGCCGTCACTCCGACGGCCGCACCTTGACGGCCCGTCCGCTATTGCCGGCCCGTCCCTGTGGGCCGCCGGGATGACTTCCCCCGCGTGCCGAATCGGCCCGGATGGTGTATACGGCATAGTCGTTTCGTCACCTTATGGCGTATTTATGCCGCCATCCACGCGTCCCGTGAACACCCTGGGGAGTCCCCGATGCCCGAAGTCAGACGCCGCTGGGGCTTGGCCCGAGCCTTCGAGGCACCGGGGAGAGCCGCCCCGAATCGGCGCGGCTGGTCCGGAGTACTCGCGGCCGTGCTGATGCTGGCGCCGGTGCCGCTCGTCCCGCTGCTGGCCGCCCCCGCCGCGCACGCGGCTCAGGCGTGCCCGGCGGATGCCGGCTACACCGACTGCCTGTCCTTCGCCTACACCGGAAGCGACCAGGACTTCACCGTCCCCACCGGGGTCTCCTCGATCAGGGCGAAGGCCTGGGGCGCGGGTGCGGCCGCCGACGGCGACACCGCCGCGGCCGGCCGCGAGCACGCGAACCGGCCGGGCGCCGCCGGCGCCTACGCGACCGCGCTGCTGGAAGTGACGGCCGGACAGCGACTGACGGTGGTACCGGGTCAGGGCGGGCGCTCGCACCCCGACGACGCCGCAGACTCCCCGGCGGCCCGCAACGGCGGCGCCTCCACCATCCGGTCGGGCCAGTCCCACACCCCCGCGGACACCCTGCTGGCAGCCGACGGCGGCACGGCCACGAGCGCGACTGAGACCGCGACCGCGAGCGGCGCCGGTGCTGCCGGGGCCGGTCCTGAAGACGGGCCGCAAGGCCTTGCCCCTCACGTGACCGAGCGCCAGTACGTCACCGGGGCGGCCTTCGGCGGCTTCGCGCCGTCCATCACGGACGTCAACGGCGCCGATACCGACGCCAACACCGGCGCCGACGCGGCCAAGGGCGGCGGCCACAGCGGCGACGGCGGCAACGGCCTCGTCGTGCTGGAGTGGAAGGATCCCGGCGCCGGCGCCACGACGGCGAAGGCCGACCCGTCAGCGGCCTCGACGCCCACCGGCCAGAGCAGCGCTCCAGGAGCCCCGTCCCCGGAGACCACGCCGTCCCCGGAGACCACGCCATCCGCAGCGGCCGGACCGGCCGGCCCGAGCAGCGCCGCCCCGCTCGGCCGCTTGCCCCGGGCACCCGGCGACCCCCTGGACTGCACGGGCAACACGATCTACGCCATCCAGCGCGGCTCCTCCACCGCCGCGACCGGCACCCTGCTCGCCCTGGCCGCCGGCACCGTCGGCGGATCCAGCGTGACCGCGACGACGGTCAGCACGCTCCCCGCCGGGTCGGGCTTCACCAACGCCCTCGGAATCACCGACGGCGGCACCGCCGCCTACGTGGTCGACCAGACCCCGACCGTCGCCGGGTCCGTCAACGTGTACGGCTACAACGCGGCCACCGGGGCCTGGACCACCTACACCGGATCCGCCGGCGCCACCACCGACTCCTTCGTCGCCGGCGCGGTGAACCCGGCCAACGGCATCTACTACTACGCCAGCTTCGAACCCGGCACGGCGACCACACCCGGCGTGGCCACCCTCTACGGCTTCAACACCGTCACCAACACCGCGATCCCCGGCGTGATCGCCACGTTCGACCTGCCGGTCACCGGAGCCTCCGGCCCCAACGGCGACATCACCTTCGACGCCGCCGGCAACCTCTACGTCCTCTCCTCCGTCGGCACCGACGCCGCCATCGGTCGGGTGGCCGGGCCGATCCCCACCACGGGGTCGGCCACCGGTGTGCCGCTGACCGACACGGTGCTGAGCACCCTGCCCAACCCGAACGGCAACTCGTTCAACGGGGCGGCCTTCGACAACGCCGGAAACCTCTACATCGAGTTCGCCTCGGGGAGCACCACCTACCTGGAGCAGCTCAACCCGAACACCGGCGCGATCACGGCCGGGCCCACGCCGTACTCCAACAACGCCTTCCTGTCCGTGGACCTCGGCGCCTGCTCCACCAACCCGACCCTGGCCCTGCAGAAGAACATCGTCGGCCGGTTCGCCGAGTCGACCACCTCGAACGACCAGTTCGGCCTGGCGATCACCGGCGGCGGCATCACCCAGGGCAACACCGCCACCACGACCGGCACCAGCACCGGCGTCCAGACACCCCCCGCCGGCCCGGTCATCGCCGTGTCGGGGACCACCTACACGCTGACCGAGACCGCCGCCTCCGGCAGCCTCGCCAACTACACCACCGCCTACGACTGCGTCGACACCGCCAACGGCAACGCCCCGGTCGCCTCGGGCACCGGAGCGACCACCTTCAACCTGCCGTTCCCGCCCACGGTGGAGGGCAAGAACAGCCCGATGGTGCTCTGCACCTTCACCAACACCCCGGTCCCCGCGACGCCCTCGCTCACGATCGTGAAGACCGCGTCCCCGACCACGGTCACCGCCGTCGGGCAGACCGTCGACTACAGCTTCCTGGTCACCAACACCGGCAACGTCACCCTCACCAACGTGACGGTGAACGAGACCGCGTTCTCCGGCACCGGCACCCCACCCGTGATCACCTGCCCGGCAGGCGCGGCCTCCCTCGCCCCCGGCGCGTCCGTGACCTGCACCGCCCCCTACACGGTGACGCAGGCCGACATCAACGCGGGCTCGATCACCAACACTGCGACGGCCACCGGCACACCGCCCACCGGCCCGCCGGTGACCTCACCGCCCTCCAGCGCAACCGTCACCGCGACACCGGCTCCGGCGATCACGATCATGAAGACCGCGTCCCCGACCACGGTTTCGACCGTCGGGCAGGTCGTGGACTACAGCTTCCTGGTGACCAACACCGGCAACGTCACCCTCACCGACGTGACGGTGAACGAGACCGCGTTCTCCGGCACCGGCACCCCGCCCGTGATCACCTGCCCGGCAGGCGCCGCCTCCCTCGCCCCCGGCGCGTCCGTGACCTGCACCGCCCCCTACACGGTGACGCAGGCCGACATCAACGCGGGCTCGATCACCAACACCGCGACGGCCACCGGCACACCGCCCACCGGCCCGCCGGTGACCTCACCGCCCTCCAGCGCAACCGTCACCGCGACGTCCAACCCGGCGCTCACCATCCTGAAGTCGGTGGATGCGACGGAACTGACCGGTGCCGGCCAGGTGCTGCACTACTCCTTCCTGGTGACCAACACCGGGAACGTGACCCTGACCAATGTCACCGTGAACGAGACCGCGTTCTCCGGCACCGGCACCCCGCCCGTGATCACCTGCCCGGCCGGCGCCGCCTCGCTCGCGCCCGGTGCGTCCGTGACCTGCACCGCCAGCTACACCGTCACGCAGGCGGATGTCGACAGTGGGAAGGTCACCAACACGGCGACGGCAACGGGTACCCCGCCCACCGGCCCGCCGGTGACGTCCCCGCCGTCCTCGACCAGCGTCCCGAACACCCCGGCCCCGGCGCTCACCATCGTCAAGTCCGCCTCGCCGACCACGGTTTCGACCGTCGGGCAGGTCGTGGACTACAGCTTCCTGGTGACCAACACCGGGAACGTGACCCTGACCAACGTGACGGTGAACGAGACCGCGTTCTCCGGCACCGGCACCCCGCCCGTGATCACCTGCCCGGCCGGCGCCGCCTCCCTCGCGCCCGGCGCGTCCGTGACCTGCACCGCCAGCTACACCGTCACGCAGGCTGATCTCAACGCCGGCAGCATCACGGACACCGCGACGGCCACCGGCACACCGCCCACCGGCCCCCCGGTGACCTCACCGCCCTCCAGCGCAACCGTCACGACGACCCCCAACCCGGCGCTCACCATCGTCAAGTCGGTGGATGCGACGGAACTGACCGCCGTCGGCCAGGTGCTGCACTACTCCTTCCTGGTGACCAACACCGGCAACGTCACCCTGACCAACGTCACCGTGAACGAGACGGCGTTCTCCGGCAGCGGCACCGCTCCCGTGGTGACCTGCCCGGCGGGCGCGGCCTCGCTCGCACCGGGCGCGTCCGTGACCTGCACCGCCAGCTACACCGTCACGCAGGCCGACCTGGACGGCGGCAAGGTCGCCAACACGGCAACAGCGACGGGCACTCCGCCCACCGGCCCGCCCGCGACGTCCCCGCCGTCCTCGACCAGCGTCCCGAACACCCCGGCCCCGGCGCTCACCGTGGTGAAGTCGGCTTCCCCGACCACGGTCACGGCCGCGGGTCAGACCGTCGACTACAGCTTCCTGGTGACCAACACCGGGAACGTCACACTGACCGACGTGACGGTGAACGAGACGGCGTTCTCCGGCAGCGGCACCCCGCCCGTGATCACCTGCCCGGCAGGCGCCGCCTCGCTCGCACCGGGCGCGTCCGTGACCTGCACCGCCACCTACACCGTCACGCAGGCCGACCTGAACAGCGGGAAGATCACCAATACCTCGACGGCGACGGGCACTCCGCCGTCCGGTCCGCCGGTGACCTCCCCGCCGTCCAGCGCGACGGTGACCGCGAAGCCGCCGCACGGCCACCTGCCGAGCACCGGCGCGAACACCCACCTGGCCGGGCTGGCGGGGAGTCTCCTGCTCCTCGGCGGTGGGCTGGCGCTGGTGACGCGCCGCACCCGTCGTCGCGGCTAGCAACGACGGCTGACGGCGGGGGGGGGGGGGGGGGGGGGGGGGGGGGGGGGGGGGGGGGGGGGGGGGGGGGGGGGGGGGGGGGGGGGGGGGGGGGAGGGGGGGGGGGGGGGGG